>JBJOKN010000060.1:0-6188 GCA_046046075.1 Pseudomonadota bacterium | reverse complement strand
TTGAGTGACGGGCTATTGGCATCACAGTCACCGGCACCAGCACCATCAACTGCTGCTTTAGCAGCGTTGAGTAAATTAACAAATAAATCGATTTCGTAGTTTGAATGAACATGCTGCAAAACAGCGGCAATACGTTCAAGACCCATGCCAGTATCAACACTAGGCTTTGGCAATGGGTGCATCACACCATCTTCATCGCGATTGAATTGCATGAAGACGTTGTTCCAAATTTCGATATAACGATCACCATCTTCGTCAGGACTGCCTGGAGGGCCGCCTGCGATGTGGTCACCGTGGTCATAAAAGATTTCTGTACAAGGACCGCAAGGACCGGTATCACCCATCATCCAAAAGTTATCGGATGCGTAACGGCCACCTTTGTTGTCGCCAATTCGAATGATTCTCTCGGCTGGCACACCAATTTCTTTTTGCCAAATCTCATACGCCTCGTCATCTTCGGCATATACAGTTACCCACAACTTTTCAGCTGGCAAGTTATAAACAGTGGTCAATAGCTCCCATGCGTAACTGATGGCATCTTTTTTGAAATAATCACCAAAAGAGAAGTTACCCAACATTTCAAAGAAGGTATGGTGACGAGCGGTGTAACCCACATTGTCCAAGTCATTGTGCTTACCACCCGCACGAATACATTTTTGCGCTGTGGTCGCTCTGTTGTACGGGCGCTTATCAAAGCCCAAGAAAACGTCTTTGAATTGATTCATACCCGCATTGGTGAATAACAGGGTTGGATCATCGCCAGGCACGACTGGACTTGAAGAGACCACCTGATGGCCCTTGGATTCAAAGAACTTTAAGAAATTTTGGCGTATTTGAGTAACTTTCATGAGCGTAATTATGACTCAGACAAAGCTCATTGGTATAAACCCGAAGACAAAAAATGGGTATCCAAGCTTTAACAAAGCTTACAATTGTGTCTTTATCACTTACTGACAAAATAAAGAGGGCCTAACGATGCACATTCGCAGTCAAAAAGACTTCGCCTCAGGAATCATGTTTGTACTTATTGGACTTGGTTTTGCCTACGTTGCAACAACCTATCCGATGGGAACCCCCGCAAAAATGGGTCCTGGTTACTTTCCTTTCTGGTTAGGCATTGTTCTAGCCATTATTGGCGCCATTGTGACCATGACTTCTATGTCTAAAAAAGGTCAATCTGACAAACTTGCAAAATGGGACTGGGTCTCAGTTTTGTGGGTGACTGGATCTGTGGTTTTATTTGGCCTAGTTCTAAAGCCTATGGGCTTGGTTTTTTCATTGGCACTTTTGATCTTCATTTCAGCGATGGCCAGCCATGAATTCCACTGGAAGGGCACTGTTCTGAATGTGATTATTTTGAACGTGATTGCCTACGTTGCCTTTATCTGGGGATTGAAACTTCAGTTCCAAGTTTGGCCAAGCTTTTTAACTCCTTAAATCTCGGAGAAGATACATCATGGAATTATTAGATAACCTCGCGCTGGGTTTCACCACCGCTTTAACTCTGCAAAACCTACTTTACTGTTTTATCGGCGTTTTGTTAGGCACGATGATCGGTGTTTTGCCAGGCTTAGGACCAATCGCCACGATTGCGATGCTTTTACCTGCAACGTATGCATTGCCTCCAATTGCTGCTCTCATCATGTTGGCTGGTATTTACTACGGCGCACAGTATGGTGGTTCAACCACCGCGATTTTGGTCAACATCCCGGGAGAATCATCCTCGGTTGTAACCGCGATTGACGGTTACCAAATGGCCCGTCGTGGTCGTGCGGGTGTAGCGCTATTTACAGCTGGCTTTGGATCTTTCTTTGCAGGTTGCGTGGCCACTTTGGTTCTTGCTGCATTTGCTGCACCGTTGGCTCAAGTTGCCTTTAAGTTTGGTCCCGCGGAGTATTTCTCTCTGATGGTTTTAGGTCTGATTGGTGCGGTGGTTTTGGCATCAGGCTCATTGATCAAAGCGATTGGCATGATTGTGCTTGGCTTGTTGCTAGGTCTGATTGGTACAGACGTTAACTCTGGTGCAGCCCGTTACTCATTCGACATCCCTGAATTAACAGACGGCATTGGTTTCGTAGCCATCGCTATGGGTGTGTTTGGTTTCGCTGAAATCATGAACAACCTTGAGCAAAAAGAGAAGCGCGAAACATTCTTGGACAAAGTGACATCTCTTTGGCCAAGCAAGGAAGACTTCAAGCGCATGATGCCGTCGATTCTTCGTGGTACAGGTATTGGCTCAATCTTGGGCGTATTGCCTGGTGGCGGCGCTCCTTTGGCTGCCTTTGCTGCTTATTCTTTAGAGAAGAAGACTTCAAAGCACAGTGCTGAATTTGGTAAGGGTGCTATTGAAGGTGTGGCAGGTCCTGAAAGTGCTAACAACGCTGCATCACAAACCTCATTCATTCCTTTGTTAACTCTTGGTATTCCACCAAATGCCGTGATGGCGTTGATGGTGGGTGCTATGACGATTCATAACATTCAACCTGGCCCACAGGTGATGACATCTAACCCAGCTTTGTTCTGGGGCTTGATTGCATCCATGTGGATCGGTAACTTGATGTTGATCATTTTGAACCTGCCATTGATTGGCGTATGGGTCAAAATGTTGACCATTCCTTATCGTCACCTCTATCCAGCTATTTTGGTCTTCTGCTGTATCGGCGTGTACACCGTAAACAACACCAACTTTGACATTTTCATGACGGCCATCTTTGGTATTGCTGGCTACTTGTTCTTCAAATTGGGTTGTGAAGCACCTCCGTTGCTACTTGGCTTTGTTCTTGGACCGATGATGGAAGAGAATTTCCGTCGCGCCCTGCTCCTCGCCAGAGGTGATTTCACGGTCTTCTTCACTCGTCCGCTATCTCTTGGACTATTGATTGCTGCGGCAGCTTTGGTAGTGATTGTTGCTCTACCAGCAGTGAAAAAAACCCGAGAAGAGGCTTTCGTCGAAGAATAAATTTACAATGTGGGTATGTCTGAAAAGAAGAACCCAATTCCTTCTAAATTCGAGACCCTAGAGGTCTCGAATTTTTTGCGTCAAATCATTGATGCTGATCTTGCCCAAGGTAAACACTCTAAGCGCCTAGATTCGTCTGGAAAACCGCTTCCAAGTGTTATCACACGGTTTCCACCTGAACCAAATGGTTATCTGCACATTGGCCATGCCAAGAGTATTTGCTTGAACTTTGGCCTTGCCAGAGATTACGCCCACGCTTTAAATGGCGCCCGTTGCAATATGCGCTTTGATGACACGAACCCCAGTAAAGAAGAGACTGAGTACGTTGACAGCATCATTGATGCGGTTCGCTGGTTAGGTTTTGACTGGATCCACGATGGTGTAGAGCACCAACACTATGCCAGCGACTATTTCGATCAACTTTATGAATTTGCGGAAAAGTTGATTGAAGCTGGTAAAGCTTATGTTGATAGCCAATCTGCTGATGAGATTCATAAAAATCGCGGCAATTTCACTCAACTAGGAACTAACAGCCCTTTCAGAGACCGCAGCATCGAAGAAAATTTGGCTTTATTCAGAGAGATGAAGGCCGGCAAGTATCCAGATGGGGCTCACGTGTTGAGACTCAAAATTGATATGAAGCACCCGAACATTGTCTTACGTGATCCCGTGGTATATCGAATTCGCCATGCTCATCACCATCGCACAGGTGATCAATGGTGCATCTACCCTCTTTATGACTTCACTCATTGCATTTCAGATGCTTTAGAAAATATCACTCACTCTATCTGTACTTTGGAGTTTGAGAACAATCGCCCGCTTTATGACTGGGTATTGGAAGCGCTTAAAGAAATTGGTGTTTTTAAAGATCCTTTGCCGAAGCAATATGAGTTCGCGCGTTTAAATTTGACCTATGCCATCACCAGCAAGCGCAAGCTATTGCAGCTGGTTGAAGAAAAGCGAGTGGATGGCTGGGATGACCCGCGCATGCCAACTTTAGTAGGTATCAGACGTCGTGGCTTCACGCCTGAAAGTATTCGTTTGTTCTGCGAGCGCATTGGTGTTTCTAAAGCAGATAGCTGGATTGACATGTCTGTGCTTGAGCAAGCATTGCGTGACGATTTAGATGCCAAAGCCGAGCGCGCCTTTGTGGTCTTAAAGCCTTTAAAACTGATCATTGATAACTTTGATGCCAATCACAATGAGCCTTGCTCTGCACCCAAACACCCTCACCATGAGGACTGGGGCCGACGCGACTTCAACCTCAGCAAAGAACTTTGGATCGAAGAAGATGACTTCATGGTCGAACCAATCAAAGGTTTCTTCAGGTTATACCCGCCAAAGAATGGCGAGGCAGGTAGTCGGGTACGTTTGCGTCATGGCTTTGTGATTGAATGCACAGGCTACGACACCGACGCTAATGGCAAAGTAATTGCGGTTCATGCCAATTACTTCCCAGATAGCAAGAGTGGCACACCTGAATCAAACAACTACAAAGTGAAGGGCAACCTTCACTGGGTCAGCGCCAAAGAAGGTATCAAAGCAGAAATCCGTGTGTACGATCGCTTGTTCACAGATCCTCATCCGGACAGCGGAGATAAAAATTTCTTGGACGCGATCAATCAAGATTCAAAACAAGTTTTGCATGCTTACTTAGAGCCAAGTCTAAAGAATGCGCAAGCTGAACAGCGCTTCCAATTTGAACGTCACGGTTATTTTGTGGCTGATCGAATTGATCACACAGCCACAAATCCAGTCTTTAACTTGTGTGTCGGTCTGAAAGATACTTGGAAATAAACGATCAAGCCCCTCTAAAGAATGCTAAAAGCGTCTTTAGAGAGTCTTCAAACAGTCGTTGACTGTTGGGTACTGAAGTTTAAATCTGAGTTCTTTTAGGCGTTTATTCTGAATGCGTCGTGACTCACTCATGAATGACAGCATCATGGGATCTAGCTGTGCGCTCAAGTCCTGTCTCGATGCTCTTGGTGGTTTTGGCAAATTCATTTTTTCAGCAATCAAGTCAAAGTAATCAGCCATCTTTAGCTGACTATCGTCACAAGCATTAATGACGCGCTGAGATTTACCTCTCCACAAAACATAGGTGATCAATCTTGCTAAATCATCAGCATTGACGTGATTGGTATAGACATCCTCATCGGCGTTGAGCACTGGGGTGCCACGACCTAATCTTTCGACAGGCAAGCGATCCCCTGCATAAATACCTGGCACTCTCAAGATATGGGTCTGAACCCCTGACATGCCCCATGCCCTGATTTGCTGCTCAGCAGACACCCTCCTTTGAGCTCGAGCTGTGCTTGGGTTCAAGGTTTTGGTTTCGTCGATCAAGGCACCCTGGCAATCCCCGTAGACGCCGGTGGTGCTGATATAAATCAGTTGCCTGATAAATCCTGCCCCGTGAGATAAAATTGAGAGCAAGTTACTTGTACGACGATCTTGATGGCCTTGAGTAGCTGGCGGGGCCAAATGGATCACTTGGGCAGCCAAGTGAGGTAAACGCCATAGAGTCTCTGGCTGGTCAAGGTTCCCGTGAATAGGAATTGCCCCAGCCTGCCTCAATGCCGACATCCTGCTGGTTGAAGAAGTAAGAGCAAACACTCGATATTTCTTCACCAATAGCGGCAGCAAGCGCATACCAACGTCGCCACAACCAACGATAAGAATTCTAGGTTTACCAATACGTTGCATAAACTCAATCGTAATGCTTTAAAAAAGGAATGTCAGTGTCTTACCAAATTACCATTAAAACCAGTGGAAAAACATTTACTGCCAACGGCGATGAAACTGTTTTAGAAGCCGCGATGCGTCAAGGCATCAATTTACCTTATGGTTGCAAAAATGGTGCTTGCGGCTCGTGCAAGGGCAAGATTGAGTCTGGTCAGGTCTCACATGGTCAACACCAAGAAAAGGCCCTGACCGCGGAAGAAGCTTTCAATGGTTGCGCCCTATTTTGCTGCGCGAAAGCTGAGTCAGATTTGGTGATTGATGTGAAAGAGGTTCCATTGAATGGGGACGTTACCATCAAGAAGATTCCATGTCGCGTTGCCAGCCTAGAGCAAGCTGCCGATGATGTGGTGATTGTCAAACTTCAGCTACCTGCTACTGAGAAGTTTCAGTATTTAGCCGGTCAATACATTGAGTTTTTATTAAAAGACAAACGACGTGCTTACTCCATTGCAAGCGCCCCGCATGAAGAAGGTCCTTTAGAGCT
>JBJOKN010000059.1:0-6193 GCA_046046075.1 Pseudomonadota bacterium | reverse complement strand
TCTCGATTCTTGGCCTGGTAGCTCAGTCGGTAGAGCAGAGGATTGAAAATCCTTGTGTCGGTGGTTCGATTCCGCCCCGGGCCACCAAGATTCCATAAACCACCTTCGGGTGGTTTTTTGTTTGGTGTCTTTAATGAATATCTGATTAAGCTGAAGGCGCTTGCTTTAACTCTTTTAGTACTTCTGTATAGAAACGGTTCGCCAATTCATCCTCTGGGGTAAATGATTGACCCCAGCCCTCTTTCTTGTATATCTCAATTTGTTCACTGTCCCTTGCGCGTATAAAGATAGCTATCTTCGGATTAAGTGTTCTTGCCGTTTCTACCATTTTGCTGATATCAATAGAGTCTTGAGAAGCAATCACTAAGACGGCAGCATTAGCAATATGAGCTTGGATCAATACAAATGGATCTGACGCATCTCCAGATACTGCTGGAGTTCCGCTTTTTCTTAGGTCTTCAACGAGTGAACGATCTTTCTCAGCCACCACACAAGAGATGCCCTGAGCTCTTAATTTTTCGAGAACCCTTCTACCAACCCGACCATGACCAACAATCACGACTTGTCCAGTCAGCAAAGATTGCTGAGTAGATGATGGCAGTAATGCGAGAGGATCAATGCGTTGATCTAATTCTCTTGCAAGTGATGAGCGCTTTCTGGCCCAGTTGATCAATGGCGAAATGCTGTCGAATAAAAATGAGTTGAGAGCAATTGAAATGATTGCTCCCGCAAGTATCAAGCTATAAGCCTCATTTGGAATGAGCTTCATGGCTAAGCCCATGCCTGCCAGAATGAAAGAGAATTCTCCAATTTGAGCCAAGCTGATACCAACAGTGGCGGCTGTATTCAGTGGATATCTGAAAAGTAAAACAAGGGCCATGGCTGCCAAGGTTTTTCCAACCAGAATAATGAAAATGACAACCAGTAACTTAACAGGTTCTTGCCACAAAATTTGTGGGTCAAATAGCATGCCGACAGATACGAAGAAAAGCACAGCAAATGCATCTCTTAGAGGTAAAGACTCATCAGCAGCTCTTTTGCTTAATTTAGATTCTCCGAGCATCATGCCAGCAAAAAATGCTCCCAAAGCAAAAGAAACATCAAAGATTTTTGCCGCCAAGAAAGCAATGCCAATAGCAGAAGCAATGACAGCTAAAGTAAATAGTTCCCTGGAGCCATTTTTTGCTACCAACCATAAGATTTTGGGAAGCAATCTTTTACCAATTACAAGCATGAGCACTATGAATGCGCCCACCTTGGCCAAGGTGATGCCTATTGGCTTAAGTATTTCAGTGAAATTGCCGCTTGTCGAATTGATTCCGTCGTGTTGAAGTAATTCGGCCATTACAGGGAGGAGAACTAGGGCCAAAACCATGACCAGATCTTCAACAACCAACCAGCCCACAGCAATTTTGCCGTTGGATGTGTCTAAAAGACCTTTGTCTTCTAATGCGCGCAAGAGCACAACCGTACTTGCAACAGATAGACTTAGACCAAATACGAGCGAGCCCAATAAAGACCAACCCCAATTCGTTGCAACAAAAAATCCGAGTACCGTTGCAACCAACATTTGGAAAAGTGCGCCTGGAATAGCAATTTTTTTCACAGACATTAAGTCGTCAATAGAGAAGTGCAAGCCAACTCCAAACATGAGCAGCATTACTCCAATCTCAGCCAATTGCATCGATAAACCAACGTCTGCTACAAATCCCGGTGTGGCTGGACCAATGAGCACGCCTGCGAGAAGGTAGCCCACCAATGGTGGCATTTTTAAATAGGTGACAGCAAACCCCAGGATCAGGGCCAAGCTAAATCCTGCAGCAAGGATGGCGATGAGGCTTACGTCATGTGGCATTGATAAAAATTATTCAAATTGTTGATGGAATCAAGATACACGTTAATGAACCCAACTGCTTGTCATATGAAAAACACCGACATAAAAAAGGGTTTTATTGATTAGTAGGGTCTTTTATATGGGCTATCTTTCTTGCAATCTACCCCTGTAAACTAAGCGCACCCTTATTTGAGATAAGAAAGTTGACCCCAGTGATTTCAAAAACAGTTTTGCGCATGACTCTTGTTGCTCTGAGCTCTTCAATATTAATGGGCTGTATGACAAAAAATTATGGAGATGACAAGTTCCATCTGCAGATGGCTTCTCATGGTAAAGATGTGATGTGGGTGCCAACCAAGGTGGAGATGGCTCATGAAATGTTGGCCATTGCCAAGGTGGTTCCTGGCGATATAGTTTATGACCTTGGATCTGGGGATGGCGTGATTCCGATTGAGGCTGCGAAGAAGTATAAGGTTCGTGCTGTTGGCATTGAATACAACCGTGACTTGGTTGAGTTGTCAAAGCGAAATGCTGAAAGAGCCAAGGTTGCCGATCTTGTTGAGCTCAAGCAAGGTGATATTTTTGTAGAAGATTTTTCTAAGGCCACAGTTCTAACTTTGTATTTAGGTAATAACCTGAATTTAAAGTTGATGCCTAAGATCTTAAAAATGAAACCAGGTACACGCGTGGTTTCTAATACCTTCCACATTGAGTCATGGGTCGCTGATCAAGAAGTCAGAATTTCAAATGGCGAAGTCGCTTATTTATGGATTGTGCCGGCAAACATTGATGGCGCATGGCGATTTACTGGTTTGCCAGGAATTGAAACAGTCAATCTTCAAATTGTGCAAAAGAAACAGTTTTTTGATGGAACTCTAGAACAGGGCAATAGAAGACCTGTTACCTTCGAAGATGGGCGCATCCGCGGGAATCATATCGAATTTGAATTCATGCACAAAGCAAAAAAGTACACATTCAAAGGGGAACTGAAGGGTTCAGAAATTGTTGGTCTCATCAATAACGACCCGAACCTTCGTGTGGTTGCTAGAAGATAGTATTTGAGTCTTCTCAAGCATTTGTAATTGATATAAATGATGCTCAAGCAGACTATAAAAAAGGGTGTTAGAGTAATTCATATGTTGCGTAAGTTATTCATATCCTCTCTCATTGCTCTGATGCCCATTCAATCATGGGCAGTCTTGGATATGGGCTTCCAACATGAGCTGGGGAATACCCCAGCTATACATGTAACAGAGGAAATTAAATCTAGCGCTCATCCATGTCACCAAGAGTCAATGGCTCACTCAACTGGGGATGTCGGTGAATCAAGCCATGCAGAAAGCACAGGTTGCAATTCTTGCACATTGTGCATGGCCTTTGGGTTGCCACTCTTCTTCAATGCTGATCTAACTCCTGCAGATTTTGGGCAGCGTTTTATAGTAAGTCTTCAGACTTTTAAAAGCCAAGATCTGGCAACTCTCATCAAGCCACCAATTCTTTAATCTCCCTAGCATTAGTCCGTCCATAGATTTGGACAGTGGTTCTTTTGGAGATTTAAATGAAGAAAATTTTATTAGCCTTTTTTAGTTTTTTTGCTTTGCAAGCTTTTGCTGCTCCCGAGTGGGTCAAAGGTGAGGTGGTGCGTGTTGATCCGTCGCGCAATCGGATCATCTTGAAGCATGAGTACATCCCAAGTATCAAGATGTCTCCAATGACAATGCCATTTGGTGTTGTTAAAGAGATCCCATTGAGTGAGTTTCAAAAGGGAGATAAAGTCCGCATCGTCATTCGGGTAGTTGATGGATCTATTGAAATAACTCAAATGGAGAAAATTGAATGAGATACACCAATTTTTTCTTTGGAGTCTTGACGATCTTTCTTGCTCTAATGACAAGTGCTTCCGCAGCGCCCATGGGCTTTAAAAATAGCTGGATGGTGATGGGAGACACAAGCAAAAATTTCCAAGAGTTAGCGTTCAATTACGCTACAACAGCGAATGATGCTTTTGGTCTTTCTGTGAGCGGGATGGAGTCACATCACTCAATGAAGCAACAAAATGTTGAGGCTGTTTATACACGCAAGGTTGCCAGGTGGAATATGCCCAATGCTCAAGCCAATATTTGGTTTATTGGAGGTATAGGTTCAACAACCGGTAATACTTTTGAAGGCTCAAGGTTAACAACCTCCCCGGGTGTTCAATTGGATTATGAAACTACACGTGTTTATGTCATGGGCTCTACACGGGTTTATACCGGCGAAGGTCCGACCAGCAGCATCAACACCCTCAGGCTGGGAGGATCATTTTATGAAGTTCACTATGACCAGCCCCAGCCTTGGTTCATTGTCGAGGCAAGGCGAATGAATTTTGTTTCAAGACAGTATGAAATAACACCCATGTTAAGAGTAATTCACAACCGTTACTTTGTTGAGTTTGGGGCCAATATGTCAGGTCAGCCCCGCTTTAACTTTATGTATAACTACTAAGGAAATTCAAAATGAAATTAATTAAATTATCAATTGCTATTATTTGTTTGAGCTTAAGCCAAGTCTCCTTGGCAAGCATGAAAATTACCGTGAACGGTATGGTTTGTTCGTTTTGTGCCCAAGGAATTGAAAAAAGCATCATGAAGATGGAAGATACAAAAGCTATCTTTGTTGATCTTAAGAACAAGGTCGTGGTGATAGAGCCAAAAGAGGGTAAAACCTTGAATGAAAAATTAATCTCTCAAGAGATCAAAGATTCTGGCTATGACGTGGTAAAAGTTGAGACTATTTCTCAGACAGTGGCGCAGTTTAAGGCTGAATCAAGAGATAAGAAATGAGTGAAAACGGAGTGACCGAAACAAAGGCCACGTTTTTAGGTTCGCTGCTGAGCCTCTTTGCCAGTTCAAGCACTTTGATTTGTTGCGCAATTCCTGCGCTATTAGTTAGTCTTGGCGCGGGAGCTGCGTTAGCATCACTGGTCTCAGTTTTTCCTCAAATTGTTTGGATCAGCGAACATAAAGAGATCATTTTTTCATTTGCAACTGTTTTGATGATTGTTGCTGGCTTTATTCAGTGGCGTAATCAAAAAGCACCATGTCCTGTTGATCCAGATCTGCGTAATGCTTGTCTTAAGACGCGCAAAATATCTTTGAGAATTTATTTTTTGAGTTTGGCTTTGATGCTGGTCGGAGCATGGTTTGCATTTATTCAGCCGCTTTTATCAAGCACCTAAATGCCCGGTCTTGACATAGATGAGCGCACCCTCTGATTTGGTGAAGGGGGTGTGCTTACTGTACCTGGGGCTTCTGATCCATGTACCGCTTGGATATGAGCCATGCTCATCATGAAACACGCCTTCTAAAACCAGTATCTCTTCACCACCTGGATGAACATGTGGATTAAAGACCGTGTTAGGAGCCCACCTCACAAGTGCTGTGCCCACCCCATCAAATTCATGTAAAGGCATCACCGATAGTCCAGGAACCAGCCCTGGATACCAAGGGGTGTTGTTGGTATCAATTCTGACGGTCGCCAAATCATCCGGATGAAATTGTCTTAATTTGACAAAAATCGTACACCCATCTTTTGAGTAAGGCGTGTGCGAACTGTTAGGCGGATTGCGCAAGTACATGCCTGCTGAATAATCACCGCTCTCATCCGAGAAAGTTCCCTCAAGCACCAAAATTTCCTCGCCAGCAGGATGGGAGTGTTGAGGAAAAGAAGAGTTAGCTGCATAGCTCACGATGGTTGTTGCAATCGCAACCTCATCACCAATGCGATCAAGCGGCTTTCTGTTGACTCCGGCCATGGGTGATGGCAACCATGGTGCCTCGTGAGCATTGACCACGGCTTTTTGGCTGAAGTCTGCATTGATATTCATGTTCACGCCCTGAATGTCGGTAAGTGCCAATTTTTATACAAGGCAATGGCTCGAATGATGAAAATGAACATAAATGAAATCACGGCTGCGGTAGATTCATCTAACAAGTAGGTACTCATCAATATATACAAAGCACTGCCGGCAAATGCAATGACGGCATACGGGCGATTGTCTGAGAAGAGTTGAGGAATTTCTCCGCAGACGATGTCTCGCAGGGCGCCGCCAAATGTTGCAGAAATAACACCAAGCAAAATTGCAACAACCAATGGCATATCAAATTGAAGTGCAATCTGGGTGCCCAGGATGGTTGCTAAGGCAAGACCCATCGCATCGGGCAATTGAATCATTTTTTCTGTGTACACCAAATGTTTGTTTTTGATGAACCAAATACTGACGATGGTCAGCGCAATGATGACCCAAAGCCAGTAAGAGTGTTCAACCCAAAAGAAAGGTCTGCGATCTAAAAGAATGTCTCTTAATGTGCCGCCACCAAA
>JBJOKN010000058.1:0-6247 GCA_046046075.1 Pseudomonadota bacterium | reverse complement strand
TGACAACATCTTTGTCTTCTTGATGCTATTCACATACTTTGCTGTACCTGCAGAGTTTCAGAAGCGCGTCTTGATGATTGGTATTTTGGGTGCTTTGGTCCTACGTGCCATCATGATTTTGATTGGTGCTTGGTTGATCACTCAGTTCCACTGGGTCATGTACGTCTTCGGTGCATTCTTGCTATTCACGGGTGTCAAGATGTGGTGGGCTGCTGGTCAGGAGCCGGATCTTGATAACAACCCAGCTCTTAAGTGGATCAATCGTCACATGAAGATCTCTCCAACATTCGATGGCGAAAAATTCTTCACCGTGCATAACGGTGTCAAGGTGGCGACGCCTTTGTTTGTGGTGATCATGTTGATTGGTATCGTGGACATTGTCTTTGCGGTGGACTCCATCCCAGCTATTTTTGCGATCACCACTGATCCATTCATCGTACTGACATCAAACGTGTTCGCGATTCTTGGTTTGCGTGCCATGTACTTCTTATTGGCCAGCATGCATGAGCGCTTCCATTTGTTGTCTTATGGCTTGGCCATCATCTTGGTATTCATTGGTACAAAAATGATGCTGATTGACTTGTATAAGATTCCTATTGCCTGGTCATTGGGCTTCACAGTTTTAACTTTGGCTATCACCATGGTTCTATCTTTGAAGATCCCTGCAAACAAGGGCGCATCCAGCACTTCTTTTCCATTCAGTTCAAAGGAAAAGGGTGGTTCAGATAGCCACTGATCTAAATTTCTAAAACAAAAGCCCAGTGATCATCAGATTGCTGGGCTTTTTCTTTATGGCATTATCTAAGAATGATCAAATGTCTCAAATGGCTGTGTATTCTTTTAGCTTTCGGAATTTATGCCTCACCAGCTAAAGCGCAAACCGATGATTTCTTGAGTATTGCTAAGCATGAAGCCAAAAATGAGCTTTGGCTCAACCCGGGCATGTTCTCTTATCACTTTGAGCGCGAGAGAAGTTTTAACTCTCGTAACGTGGGCTTTGGTACTGAATATCGATTTTCTTCAGTAGCATCTGTCACCGTAGGCACTTACCGTAATAGCTACCATGAGTCGAGCAATTACATCGGCGCTTACTGGCAGCCGATACAGCTAGGAGTATTTAAGTTTGGTGCGGTGGCAGGGGGCTTTAATGGTTACTCGAAAACCAATGATGGCGGCTGGTTTCCGGCCATCATTCCAGCTCTAACATATGAAGGTGATTTATTTGGCATCAACTTCTTGATGGTCCCATCTATTCCGGATAAGGTTGCCGGATCTCTTTCAGTGCAATTCAAATTCAAAGCGTTTTAATTGATAGAAGTGATAACAAATCAATAAAACCCTTCAATTAATAGTTTATTAATAAGAATGATTATCATTTATGATATAGTTCTTATTCGAAGTAGCAAGCAAATCTCTTGATATAGCCAGCTAAGTTAATAGCTAATTTATTAGCTAAAGAATCACTTAAAAGGGCTATCTCATGTTGCTAAAAAAACTCTCTCAAGCAAAACCGCAATATTTATCAGCACGCAAACCTATTTCTAGATTTGCTACTTTTGCCACCTTACTTTGTAGTCTCTACGCTCATCAAACAAGTGCGCAATCATCAAACGTTCAAATAAGAAATTCAAATCAAGGAAGCCTTGACACAGTCAATGTATTGGCTACCCGCAGTGAAAAATCTAACTTAGAAACTCCGGCCACGATCTCAACCATCAACAAAGATGAGATGGATCGCCGTGGCGTTAAAAATATCAAAGATTTATTTTCTGAGGAATTAGATGTTGATGTTAAGCAAACTGTTCGCACCGGTAACAGTGTCAGTGGGGCAAGTAATCGTAAAGGCTCTAATGAAAGCATCAATATCCGAGGTTTAGAGGGTAATCGACTAAATCTCATGGTTGATGGCATCAAGCTGCCATATTCATTTGGCTTTGGCAGTCATTCAGCGGCGCGTGGTGACTATTTGGATGTGGACGGTGTTGGCAATGTGCAAATCCTGCGTGGCGCATCTTCAGCACTCTACGGCAGTGACGGTGTCGCGGGCACTGTGCTCTTTAACACCATCGAACCTCAAAATATGTTGCGGGATCAGCGCAGTAATCCTAAATACTCTGCAAGCTCACCAAAGTCTAAAACTTCTGCAACATCAGTTGCTACATCCTATTTTGATGTTTCACAAACATCAAAAGGTGTTTTGACCCATGCTCAGCAAGGGACCGACTGGTCTGCTTTGTTTTTGGGGTCACTGAGTCTTGGTCATGAAACAGAAAATCAGGGCGTGAACGACAGTTCAGGAGGTAGCAGAACCAAAGCCAATCCAATGGATACGCACAACAGCTATGTATTGGCTAAATACATCAAAGAACTTCAAGGTGGTGATGAGCTTAAGTTCACCTTGGAAGACTCTAAAAAGAGAATCGATACCAATAATCTCAATGCGATCAGTGATGGTATCGGCGCTGGGATCTACAGTGATATTGGACAGGACCACATCGACAGAACTAGATTATCTGTTGATCATCAATACCATCTCGATGGTCCGTTAGCAGATGAGATCAATACCAAGCTTTGGTATCAAAAAACCACTGCTCATCAAGCGGTGTGGCAAACAGGCACGTCTCAGACCAATCGCTATTTGCCTAGCACCTTCAACAGGAGCCGTGACAACAAAGTCATGAATGATGCTTATGGTGTTAATTTGCAAGGATCAAAAAACATTGCGCAAGGCAAGGGCACTGATACTGCTATCGCACACCAATTCAAATACGGTCTAGATTTATCAGAGTCATGGGTCAAACAAGAGCTGGGTAGAAGTGGTGATTTCAATACACCAGAGAACTACATACCAAAAACCAGGCAAGAGGTGGTGGGACTTTATTTCCAGAACGATTTGACCATCAGCCACCTTAATCTGATACCTGCCATGCGCTTTGATCGCTGGAGCATCAGTTCATCAGCTGTCAATAAAAATGATCAAGCTTGGTCACCATCATTAGGAGCTATTTGGACACAAGAGTCAGCTGCTATGCCTTTCATGAACATTGGCAAGGGATTCAGAGCACCTGCGGCAGAAGAAATTTCTGCTTCATTCACCAATCAAGCTCATGGCTACGCTTACATACCTAACCCAAACCTCAATCCTGAAAAAGTTCTTGCTAAAGAAGTGGGTATCAAAGGCTCAATACAAAATTTTAAATACGCGATCAGTTACTTTGATAACTCTTATGATGACTTCATCAGCCAATATACCTACAACTCTGGAACCAGCCAGAGTGCTATGACCACATGTGGTCTTGCTCAGTGCTTTCAGTACCAAAATGCACCCAAGGCAAGTATTCAGGGGATGGATTTAAGACTTGAGTACCGCCACAACCCTCAATGGTTGTTCAAGGGTGGTTATGTTCGATCCAGTGGTTCAGAGACAACCCTTGGGGGAGTGACCCAAGCTATCAACACCGTGCAACCAGAAAGAGTCATTTTTTCAGCAGATTATCAACAAGGTACTTGGGGTGCAGCCACCACACTTAAATACGTGGCTGCTAAAAAGAAAGAGGACATTGCCAGCGCAACGGCTAATACCTACGCGCCAGCTTCTTACACCGTCATCAATACTCGCGGTCAATACAAGGCTAACAAACAGCTCAATCTCTATGCTGGCATTAACAATCTATTTGATAAAAAGTACATTGATTGGGCCAACATCTCGTCATCTGGTTTAACCCACACAGGCAGCACTGCTGTGAGTGACTATCACACCTCGCCAGGTAGAAACTTTTTTGTCAGCATGAACTATGAGTTCATGTAAAGCGACAGAAAGACAAATGGTATTAAACGGAAATTCATAGAGAGTAATTCGTCCTAGCAAGCCAAGATTTTCAAGATGATTCTAGCCAGCGAGTAATTCAATTGAGAGAAATATATGACTTTATCTATTCAGGAAATTCAGCACAAATTCAAGAATCAACGATTCACCAATAAGATCAGGCACAGAGATTTTGCTCATTCAATAGGCATCTCAGAGGCTGAACTTCTGGCAGCTCATTTAGGCCTTGATTACGCCAAAACAGAGACAAATTTCAGAACAATTCGTTTGAGGTCAGAGTGGCCCGACATCATTGCTGAGGCACATTCTCTTGGTGAAGTCATGGCTTTGACCAGAAATGAGTCATGTGTTCATGAGAAGCTAGGTCATTATGGACAACCTACAGGTCAAAATAATGAATTGCTCATTGGTAAAGCAATTGATTTAAGACTTTTCTTCAAAGAGTGGGCTCATGGCTTTGCTGTGATTGAGAACCTTCACTTGGATTGTCGTCGCAGCCTCCAGTTTTTTGATCAGTATGGCCACGCCTTACACAAAATCATCATCAGAGAAAACAGCGATATTTTTGCCTTTGAAAGCATGATTGAAAAATATCGGTCAGAAAATCAAGAACCCCACATTGAGATCTCAAGCCGCAAAGTAAATAAAAAACCTTTGATTGATATTGGGATTGATCTTCCTGGATTTCATAGGGCTTGGTTAGGCATGTCTGATACACATGAATTCTTTAACCTTATCAAGCAACACAAGCTCAGCAGGATCCAGGCATTGCGTTTCGCACCTGATGGCTATGCCAAAAGAGTTCCTGTTCATTTCACAAGAGAGTTATTAAGGAAAGCCGCCTTTAAAAACATTCCCATCATGGTATTTGTGATGAACCCAGGCGTCATTCAAATACACACAGGTCGAATCTCAAAAGTGGTGATGATGGACCCATGGCTGAACATCTTGGATCAAAACTTCAATCTTCATTTGCAAGAAGATCATATTTATGACTCTTGGGTGGTCAGAAAACCCACGGATGATGGCATCGTCACATCTTTGGAGTTATTTGATAGAGAAGGTGAAGTCATTGCCATATTCTTTGGTGAAAGAAAACCTGGCTCTCCAGAGTTAGACTCTTGGCGACGCATCATTGAAGACCTCTTGGCAAAGGAAGAGCTATGCACTCAGTAACTTTTCCGCGTCGACAATTACTCCAAAGAATCTGCGCTCCTGCTGTTAAGGCAGCAGCAATCACTACTTTAAGCAGTTGGTTCTTTGTGAGCCCCAGTTGGGCTGGGTCAAAAGTAACTGTGAGAAAGCGTTTGGTTTGTGTGGGTGGGGCTTTGACAGAGATAGTTTATGCCTTGGGTCTTGAGGAGCACTTAATAGCACTTGATACAACATCCACATACCCAGCTGCCACCAAAAATTTTCCCAATGTGGGGTATGCCAGAACACTCTCTTTAGAGGGCGTATTGAGTATGCGACCTCAATTGCTACTGGTCACTGAAGATGCTGGACCTCCTCAAGTATTGCGTCAAATAAGTCAAGCGGGTGTTCAGGTCAAAGTATTGAAGGCTGATCATCGTTACGAGGGTTTGAAGGATCGAATCAGGGCTATTGGTTTTTTATTGGGAGCTGAAGTTAGAGCAGAAAAACTGATCAAAGACATTGATCAGCAATGGCAGATTTATCAAGAAGATTTGAGTCACAATCTGAGTGATAAAAACAATACCTTTGCTAAAAATAACAGTTCTAGCAGTCAATTCAAGGCGATGTTCATCATGGCCCACAGCCCACAGCAAGTAATGGTGGCGGGGCAAGGCACAAGTGCTGATGCCATCATGAATTACCTCCATCTTGAAAATGCCTTCAAGACAGTACAAGGCTACAAGCCACTGACCCCGGAGAGTGTGATTGCTGCACAAGCAAACATCATTTTATTAACGGATCAAGGTTTGCAAGCCCAAGGTGGTATGCGGGGCATCTTGCGCTTACCAGGGGTGATGCAAACTCCGGCAGCCAGACATCGGCAAATTTATTCTCGTGAGGCCAATCATCTGTTGGGATTTGGTCCTCGACTGCCCAGCATGCTTCATTCACTGCTTGAAGAAATACATAAGATCAAGTGATGCATCAGAACACACCCTTGAAAGGGTATTCCAAATTCATGAGCCATCAAACCACATGGATGTATGTCATCGCTTTGATCGTACTGATCACAATGGCCTTAATGGCTGTGATGCTCGGCCCAGTTGAGATCAATTATTTGAATCGCACATCGGCCCAAGATGATTTCGTGGAAAACTATATTTTGTGGCAAGTGCGCTTACCCAGAATTTTATTTGCTATGACCATAGGAGCAAGTCTTGGTTTGGCAGGCGCTTTGACACAGGGCTTGTTTCGCAATCCTTTGGCTGATCCAGGCTTATTGGG
>JBJOKN010000057.1:0-6282 GCA_046046075.1 Pseudomonadota bacterium | reverse complement strand
CCGGAGCTGCTTTCTTGCTGGTCTTGGCAGGCCTGGATTTGCCGAATGAGCCTTTGAAAATTTTTCCTTTTTTGGTTTTTTTGTCGCCTCTTCCCATTGTATTTGTTTTTTGTATGTGATTGGAAAAAAAAAGCAAGACAAGCGTCTTGCTTTTTTATCATGTTGACTGAAGTCAGATTTTAGAAGAAAGTTCTTTACCGGCTTTGAAACGGGCAACTTTTTTGGCTTTGATTTTGATTGCAGCGCCAGTTTGTGGGTTGCGGCCAGTACGTGCAGCCCTTTTGGTTACAGAGAATGTTCCGAAACCAACCAGAGTAACCTTACCACCACCTTTCAGTGTTTTGGTAACTGCAGAGATAAAAGAATCCAATGTGGCGTTTGCCTGGGTTTTGGTGATGCCAGCATCATCAGCGAGTTTGGCTATCAATTCAGCTTTGTTCATAAATTGGAGATTTTATTGATTTGTATGCCGACAAATTTAGAGGCTTTTTTATTCAAACAAAATTTTTTTTCTTCACTTTTTTCCGCTGAAAAGCAGACCAGTATTGCATTATAGCCATTTTTACAATGCCATTTCTTAAAGTCATTGTAAAACAGCCATTAAAGTGCGGAAACCCATTATTTCATCGCCCCATTGCTTTTGGGCTGCCAAGCGTAGTTGGGGGGAATGGTTGAGTTGGTATGCGCGATAATCCTGTTCTGATGCTGCATGGAGCTGCAGTGCATAGGTCTTGCCTTCGGATTCATCCAATTCCAGCAAATGCAACAGGTTATGCCGCTCAAAGCATCCCGTAGCAAGGATTTCAGGGATATGCACGGTTTGCATCCACATCATCCAGTTCTGAACAAGCTCATTGGGCACGGAATAGGTTATGTTGTAAATGACCATATCAGTTTTTCAATTCAAGGTAAACGGGGCAATGGTCGCTGTGTTTGACATCTGGGTAGATATCGGCATCTATGATTCTTTCCTTAAGGGTCTCAGTGATGTTGATATAGTCAATTCTCCAGCCTACATTTTTTGCGTACGCTTGACCTCTTTGACTCCACCATGTGTAGCATTCATCTTCAGTGTTGGGGTGTAAGTGGCGATAAACATCCATGAAGCCCGCATCAGTAAAAAGCTGCGTCATCCATGCGCGCTCTTCCGGAGTAAAGCCTGAATTTTTAAGGTTGCCTTTCCAATTCTTCAGGTCTATTTCTTTGTGGGCAATATTAATATCACCACAAAGAATAATTTCTAAGCCTTCTGCTTTCAGTTTTTTGATGTGGGGCATGAACAAATCAAGAAATCTGAACTTAGCTTCTTGGCGCTCAGGCGCGCTTGAGCCGGATGGAAAGTAAGCGGAAATCACAATCAGTTTGCCAAATCTAGCTTCGACGTAGCGACCCTCAGCATCAAACTCACCATCATCAAAGCCAATTTTGATGCTATCAGGAGATTTTTTAGAATATAGACCAACGCCGCTATAACCTTTTTTATTGGCATATTGAAAAAATCCGTGATAGCCATTGGGGTTCATTAAGTCGCTGTCTAAATCAGCTTCTTGAGCCTTAAGCTCTTGAATACAAAGGATGTCAGGGCTTTGAGTATTGACCCACTCAAAGAAACCTTTTTTAGCGGCTGAACGAATACCATTGAGGTTGGCGGTAATGATGCGTAACATCTCGGTTATGACTTCCAATCAAGAAAACTTTAAAAACGAATTTATCCATTTTGCCTTAGATGCCAAGGTATTAGCTTTTGGCGAATTTAAAACAAAAGCGGGTCGATTATCCCCTTACTTTTTTAACGCTGGTGGTTTCAATGATGGCGCACTCCTCAAGGCTTTGGGTGAGTTTTATGCCAAAGCATTGATTGACTCGGGCATTCAGTTTGATATGTTGTTTGGCCCTGCCTATAAAGGTATTACCTTGGCTGCTACAACTGCCGTTGCCTTAGCTGGCATGGGGCGCCCAGTGCCATTTTGCTTTAACCGCAAGGAAGCTAAAGATCATGGCGAAGGCGGTACTTTGGTAGGTGCACCATTAAAAGGTCGTGTGGTGATCATTGATGATGTGATTTCAGCAGGAACTTCGGTGCGTGAATCAGTTGATATTATTCGTCGCGCTGGTGCAAACCCTGCGGCTGTTCTGATTGCATTGGACCGCATGGAAAGGGCTGGAACTGCTACCGAGATTGCTGATAGCTCTGCCGTACAAAATGTAGAAAAAGAGTTTGGTATGCCAGTGGTATCTATTGCAAATCTGGAAAGTTTGATGAGTTTTCTAGAGTCAAGCCAAAGCAAAGAGTTGCAACAATATTTACCAGCTGTGAAAGCCTACCGAGATCAATACGGCGTTTAATGTCATTAAGCTAACCGCTTAGTCGAGAGTGATCTCGCCTTCAAAAACAGTTTGAGCCGGTCCGGTCATCATGACCGGATTTTGCATCGAAGTTTTGTCCCAAGCAATGCTCAGATCTCCGCCACGTGTATGAACGGTGACTGGAGAATCCAACTGACCTCGCAAAATTCCAGATACCACTGCTGCGCAAGCACCGGTTCCGCAAGCCAATGTTTCTCCTGAGCCTCTTTCAAAAACGCGCAGTTTTATTTCGTGGCGATTTTGAATTTGCATAAAGCCAGCATTCACCCTTTTTGGAAATGCCAAATGTGTTTCTATTTGTGGACCATCTTTGGCAACGGGTGCAGTCTCAACATCTTGCACAATTTGCACAGCATGTGGATTACCCATCGATATCGCATTGATCCACGCGGCATGATCAGCAAGCTCTAATTGATACAAGTTAGCGTTCCCCTCAACTTTTTCTTGAAGGTTTGCTGGTTTGAAAGGAATCAAGTCATTCGATAGGATGGGGGCGCCCATGTTCACTGTCACTTGACCATCATCGTTTTCGGTCAGTGACAAGATGGTGTGAGCCACTTGAACTTTGACGGTTTTATTTTTGGTCAGACCTTTTTCTCTGACAAAGCGGACAAAACAACGAGATCCGTTGCCGCATTGCTCCACTTCACCGCCATCAGAGTTAAAAATTCTGTAACGAAACTCCGCATCTGCAACGGTAGGCTTTTCTACCAAAAGGATTTGATCAGCACCAATACCAAATTGACGGTGGGCAAGTCTTGCCCATTGGGCTTTGGTGATCCCTGAAAGATCTTGAGATATGCCATTTAAGACAATGAAATCATTGCCAGCGCCATGCATTTTGGTAAAGCGTAATCTTCTACTCGTCATAGGGGTAAATATACAGGTTTGCCATTAAAAGTGAGAATGTTATAGAATTTAGTCATTCGCCGAGTTAAGACAACTTGCGGGGCGAATTAAAACTATCCGCTAAAGCGTCGCCGCACTTAGTAATATCCGGCACGTGTTGTCGCTTATCTAACTAAGGAGCAGTCATGGCGAACAATTATTTCTTTACCTCAGAATCAGTTTCTGAAGGCCACCCAGATAAAGTATCTGACCAAATTTCTGATGCAATTCTTGATGCTATCTTGGCTCAAGACCCAACAGCACGTGTAGCTGCAGAGACACTTTGCAATACAGGTTTGGTTGTTCTTGCGGGCGAGATCACAACAACTGCAAACGTTGATTACATCCACGTAGCACGCGACACGATTCGTCAAATTGGTTACGACAATACTGAGTACGGTATTGATTACAAAGGTTGCGCAGTGTTAGTGGCTTACGACAAGCAAAGTCCAGACATTGCTCAGGGCGTAGATAAAGCCCATGATGATGGTCTTGACCAGGGTGCTGGCGACCAAGGTTTGATGTTTGGCTATGCGGTTGATGAGACCCCAGAGTTAATGCCTTTGCCAATTCATTTGTCTCACCGTTTGGTTGAGCGTCAAGCTGATTTGCGTCGTGATGGTCGTTTGAATTGGTTGCGCCCAGATGCAAAGTCACAAGTCACTTTGCGTTATGTTGATGGCAAGCCAGACTCAATTGACACCGTCGTTCTATCGACTCAGCACTCCCCAGATATTTCCTTAGAGAAACTTCGTGAAGCCGTGATTGAAGAGATCATCAAGCCGGTTCTTCCAAAAGAGTTGATCAAGGGCGAAATCAAGTACTTGGTGAACCCAACAGGTCGTTTTGTGATCGGTGGTCCACAAGGCGATTGTGGTTTGACAGGTCGCAAAATCATTGTTGATACATACGGTGGTGCAGCCCCTCACGGCGGCGGTGCTTTCTCAGGCAAAGATCCATCAAAAGTAGACCGTTCGGCTGCCTATGCAGGTCGTTATGTGGCAAAAAACATTGTGGCCGCTGGTTTGGCTAGCAAGTGTTTGGTGCAGATTTCATATGCGATTGGTGTTGCTCAGCCAACGTCTGTGATGGTTAGCACGTATGGCACAGGCAAGGTTTCAGATGAGAAGATTGCCGAGTTAGTTCGTGCTCACTTTGATTTGAGACCAAAGGGCATCGTAAAAATGTTGAATTTATTACGCCCAATCTACCGTAAAACAGCTGCCTATGGGCACTTTGGCCGTGAAGAGCCTGAGTTCACATGGGAAGCCACAGACAAGGCTGCAGCCTTGAGGGCCGCTGCTGGTTTATAATCTTGCAAAATCTCTAAGGAGCGTTGCGAGGTGTTTAAGTCTTTAAACACCCTAGGCTTAGAGGAAGGCCCCAGGCCTTTAGCAACGACGCTCGCTAACCTGTGAAGTGATTGGTTGGCGGGCTTTTTTTATTTGCCCTCCATGATCTTCCTTACTAGCTTGGAGTGGATATGAACAAACCTACTGATTTAAACGTGTTTAAAGATTGCGCCATCGCTGATATTTCATTGGCTGATTGGGGTCGCAAAGAGATCATCATCGCCGAAACAGAAATGCCTGGCTTGATGGCTATTCGTGAAGAGTTTGCTGCTAGCCAGCCTTTGCGCGGTGCTCGCATCACTGGCTCTTTACACATGACAATCCAAACAGCTGTTTTGATTGAAACCTTGGAAGCTCTTGGCGCAGAAGTGCGTTGGGCATCTTGCAATATTTTCTCTACACAAGATCATGCTGCTGCCGCAATTGCTGCAAACGGTACACCAGTGTTCGCGATCAAAGGCGAAACTCTTGAGCAATACTGGGAGTTCACACACCGTATTTTTGAATGGCAAGACGGTGGTTACTCAAACATGATTTTGGATGACGGTGGCGATGCAACCATGTTGTTGCATTTGGGTACAAAAGCTGAAAAAGATTTGTCAGTTTTGAACAACCCAACGAGCGAAGAAGAAACTGTTTTGTTTGCTTCAATCAAAGCCAAACTAAAAATTGATCCAACTTGGTATTCAGTTCGTCTTGAGAAGGTAAAGGGCGTAACAGAAGAAACCACAACTGGTGTACATCGTTTGTATCAAATGCATGCCAAGGGTGAGTTAAAGTTCCCAGCGATTAACGTGAATGACTCAGTGACCAAGAGCAAGTTCGATAACTTGTATGGTTGCCGTGAATCTTTGGTCGACGGTATCAAGCGTGCAACAGACGTGATGATTGCCGGCAAAGTGGCAGTGGTTGCTGGTTATGGTGACGTGGGTAAAGGTTCAGCACAAGCCTTGCGCGCCTTGTCAGCTCAGGTATGGGTGACAGAGGTTGATCCAATTTGCGCGCTTCAGGCAGCAATGGAAGGTTATCGTGTTGTGACCATGGACTACGCTGCTGATAAAGCAGATATTTTTGTTACTGCCACAGGCAACTACCATGTGATCACTCACGACCATATGGCAAAAATGAAAGATCAGGCAATCGTTTGTAACATTGGTCACTTTGACAATGAAATCGATATCGCAGGTGTTGAGAAGTACAAGTGGGAAGAGATCAAGCCGCAAGTGGATCACGTGATTTTCCCTGCTAGCAATGGTCAGCCAGAAAAGCGCATCATCATTTTGGCTAAAGGACGTTTGGTTAACTTAGGTTGCGGTACAGGTCACCCGTCTTACGTGATGAGCTCATCATTTGCTAACCAAACAATTGCTCAGATCGAGTTATGGCAATCTGCGGGCAGCAATAAATACCCAGTGGGTGTTTACACATTGCCTAAGCACCTTGATGAGAAAGTGGCTCGTTTGCAATTGAAGAAACTCAATGCTCAACTCACTGAATTGACAGAGCAGCAAGCCAACTACATCAACGTGAAAAAAGAAGGCCCTTACAAGCCTGAAACATATCGTTATTAAAAACGTGATCAGGAATGAATGACATGGAATTAAGCCTTGAGTTTTTCCCACCAAAAACAGAAGAGGGTGCTGCGAAGCTCCGTTCTGTTAGAGAGCAGTTATCC
>JBJOKN010000056.1:0-6301 GCA_046046075.1 Pseudomonadota bacterium | reverse complement strand
AACTTGTCTCGCAATTGGGTGATGATCCCAGCTGTGACTTATCACGAAGATGCTGACATCACTGACTTAGAAGCATTCCGTGTGATGACTAATAAGGACAATGAAAAGCAAGGAATCAAAGTCACCATGTTGGCTTTCTTGATCAAGGCCGCTGTCAATGCTTTGAAGAAGTATCCAGAATTTAACAGTTCATTGGATGGTGATAACTTGGTGATGAAGAAATACTTCCACATTGCTTTTGCTGCAGACACGCCCAATGGTTTGGTTGTTCCTGTGGTGAAGAATGCGGATAAAAAAGGTATTTTTGAAATCGCTAAAGAAACTGGTGAGTTAGCGAAACTTGCTCGTGAGGGCAAATTAAAGCCTGATCAAATGCAAGGTGCTTCTTTCACAATTTCATCTTTGGGTGGAATTGGCGGAACTTACTTTGCGCCAATCATTAATGCGCCTGAGGTAGCTATTTTGGGTGTTAACAAAGCCAGTATGAAACCAGTTTGGGATGGCAAACAGTTTGTTCCAAAATTAATTTGTCCGCTATCACTGACCGCTGATCACCGCGTGATTGATGGTGCCTTAGCAACAAGATTCAACGTTTATTTAGCTGAATTATTGGCTGATTTCCGTCGTGTTGTTCTTTAAGGGATATTGATATGTCTACAGTAGAAATCAAAGTTCCTGATATTGGTGATTTTCATGATGTGCCTGTGATTGAAGTTTTAGTCAAACCAGGTGATCAAGTTGAAAAAGAACAAGCACTCTTGGTCCTAGAGTCTGACAAGGCAACCATGGAAGTGCCGAGTGAGCAAGCTGGCAAAATTGTTTCTATCAGTGTTAAGGTTGGTGACAAAATCAATCAAGGCATGGTGATCGCAACGCTTGAGGTAGCTGACGCTGCGACAGCAGTTGCCAGTTCTCCTGCAGCATCAGCTCCAGTGAAAGAGACAACTCCAAAGACAGAAGCTCCTCGATTAAGTGCTCCAGCAGCTGGCTCTTATGCTGGAAAAGTTGATCATGAATGTGACATGTTGGTATTGGGTGCTGGTCCTGGTGGTTACAGTGCAGCATTCCGAAGCGCCGACCTTGGCATGAACACCATCATCGTTGAACGTTATGCAACCTTGGGTGGTGTTTGCTTGAACGTGGGTTGTATTCCATCAAAAGCTTTGTTGCACACAGCTGCCATCATGGATGAAGTCAAAGCCATGGCTGCACATGGTATTTCTTACGGTGCTCCAAAGATTGAAATTGATAAATTACGCGCTCACAAAGAATCCGTGATTGGAAAATTAACAGGTGGTCTTGCCGGTATGGCTAAGGCACGTAAAGTTAAAACAGTTCGTGGCATCGGTCGATTTTTAGATGCCCATCACGTTGAAGTAGAAGTCACTGAGGGTGACTCTAAGAAAACCAATGGTCAAAAGGAAGTGATTCGCTTTCAAAAGGCAATCATTGCTGCAGGAAGCCAAGCTGTAATGTTACCTTTCTTACCGAAGGATCCAAGAATCGTTGATAGTACTGGAGCCTTAAAGCTTGAGAAGGTACCTAAGAGAATGTTGGTGATTGGTGGCGGCATCATCGGCTTAGAGATGGCGACGGTTTACAGTACTTTAGGTAGCAAAATTGATATTGCTGAAATGCTAGATGGCTTGATGGCTGGTGCTGACCGTGATTTGGAGAAAGTCTGGGAGAAGGTCAATGCTCCACGTTTTGACAACATTATGCTCAAGACGCGCGCTAGTAAAGCTGAAGCAAAACCAGATGGTATTCATGTGACCTTTGAAGGTGAAAAGGCTCCAGCTACTCCTCAGGTATATGACCTTGTATTGGTAGCAGTTGGGCGCACTCCAAATGGTAAGAAGTTAGATGCTGATAAAGCTGGCGTGGTGGTGGATGAACGTGGCTTTATTCCGGTTGATCAACAACTGCGCACGAATGTGAATCATATTTTTGCGATCGGCGATTTGGTTGGGCAACCGATGTTAGCGCACAAAGCCGTTCATGAGGGTCATGTTGCAGCAGAAGTGGCCGCAGGTCATAAAGCATTTTTTGATGCCAAACAGATTCCATCTGTGGCTTATACCGATCCTGAAGTTGCTTGGGCTGGTCTTACAGAGGAACAATGCAAGGCAAAAGGCATTGCTTATGAAAAAGGTTTATTCCCATGGGCAGCTAGCGGAAGAGCAATTGCCAATGGTCGTGATGAAGGCTTTACAAAGTTGTTGTTTGATAAAGAAACTCATCGCATCATTGGTGGCGGTATTGTTGGCACCCATGCTGGTGATTTGATTGGTGAAGTATGTTTAGCGATTGAAATGGGGGCTGATGCGGTTGATATTGGTAAAACCATTCATCCACATCCAACCCTTGGTGAGTCTGTTGGTATGGCTGCTGAAGTGGCTCATGGCTCTTGTACTGATTTACCGCCAGCAAAGAAAAAATAGTTAGCTATTAGCGCTTAGTCTTAGAGTCTCCAATATAAAAAAACCCCCGCACGAGGCGGGGGTTAAAAGGTACTTGTAGATTAGATCTAACTGGGTACCGAGGAGACAACTGTTACTACTTCAATTCTTTCAAGCCATTATGATGATTCATATGGCTTGCATAATGCTTACTTCTTGCCGCGAGCTGCTTTCACTGCAGTGTTAGCTGCAGCATTGAAGTTGTTTTGAGCCAAATCCACTGCCTGCTTGATAGATTTTTGTGTTGTTTCATACGCATTGTTTGCTGCAGCCATGGCTTGTTTGATAGCCTGGATAGTTGCTTCTGAACCAGCAGGAGCATTCTTTGAAAGCTCTTCAACCATGCCGTTCATGCTGCCACTATTTTTCTTCAACTGTGACTCAGCAACTGATGTAAAAGTTGATTGAGTTTCATTAGCGATGTTGTAAAGATGACGGCTGTAAGACATGATCTTTTCTGCTAAAGGCTGAACCATACCTGCTTGCATAGCCATCAACTGCTGTGCATCACGCACTGAAAGTGCTTGTTTTGCGTTTTGAACATTTTCTGTCATTGCAGTCTTTGCAACGGCCATGTTCAATTCAACTAATTTTTCTACGCCTTCAAACGCTTTGTTAGTTAAATTCAATAATGTTTCTAAATTAGCTTTGTTTGCTGCTGCGATTTGTTCTGGGGTTAATGTCATGATTTCTCCAAGTAAATTAAAGGGTGAACAATAAATGTTGCACTGCACAAAATGAAGTATAGGTCTTAATCCGCCTAAGTCAAGCCCACATTATGAAAAAAGGGCAAAATTAAGGGGTGAAAGCCTTTTATACCGATCATTTTGTCCTTCCTTTGCCATCTGGGCACCGATTTCCAATGCAAAAGTACCGCTTATTGAGGGACCAGGTGGCGCTATTTGATGGTTTAGAGCTAAAAGAGCCTGCAGCAGCGAGCATTGAAGATTTGATTCGGGTTCATGACAAAGACTATGTCAAGCGGGTCACACAGGGACAATTAAGTCCTGCTGAAATCAGGGAAATAGGTTTTCCATGGAGTGAGCCTATGGTTGAAAGGTCAAAAAGGTCTGCAGGAGCGACCATTCAGGCATGCCTTAGTGCTATGGAAGATGGGGTTTCAGTTAATCTGGCTGGTGGAACACACCATGCTTACGCCGATAAGGGAAGTGGCTTTTGTGTTTTTAATGATGCGGCAGTAGCCTCTAAGTATCTTCAAAGCTTAAGAAAAATCAACGTTGCCATCATTGATCTCGATGTTCATCAAGGCAATGGCACGGCGGCTATTTTGGGCAAAGATCCAAGTTGTTACACATTGTCACTTCATGGAGAGAAGAATTTTCCCTTTAGAAAAGAGTCCAGTCATCTTGATGTGGGTTTGTCAGATGGATGTTCTGATGATGAGTATTTGCTTCATCTTGCTCATGCCCTCAATCAAATGGAGTCAGAATTTAAGCCTGATATGTTGATTTATTTGGCTGGCGCTGATCCACACGAGGGCGATCGACTGGGGCGCTTGAAGTTAAGCCTCAAGGGTTTATGTTTGCGCGACCAAATGGTTTTGGACTTTGCTAAAACTCATGATTTACCTATTGCGATTGCAATGGCTGGTGGGTATGGCATCAATATTGAAACAACTGTTGAAGTGCATGCCCAAACCGTACAATTAGCTCTTCAACTGTACAAACAATTAAAGGGTCATAAATAAATGAGTAGTCCATGGATTCGATTTTTAACGCCATGGATTGCACCTATTTTTGTGATCATTTGGAGCACAGGTTTCATCATCGCTCGTTACGGCATGCCCCATGCTGAGCCAATGACTTTTTTAAGTCTGCGTTTTTTAGGCGTATTGATTTGCATGGTGCCAATTGTCTTGTTATGGAAAGCTCCTTGGCCAAAACAGTCACAAATCATCCATATTGCGATTGCTGGAATACTTCTTCAAGCTGGATATTTGGGTGGTGTATGGGCTGCTGTTCGCGAAGGTATGTCAGCAGGTTTAACCGCTTTGATTGTGGGTCTTCAACCAATTTTGACTGCTTTATTAGCTTCATGGGTTGCTGAGAAGGTTAGGCCGGTGCAATGGCTTGGTTTGATCATCGGACTCTTAGGGGTTGGTTTGGTGGTGTCAGCCAAGATTGCCATGATTGGCTTCAGTGATTTAAGTTTTATTTTTATCATCATCGCTTTGTTATCAATCACAGCAGGCACCCTGTATCAAAAGAAGTATTGCCCTCAGTTTGATTTGCGTACTGGCTCGGTGATTCAGTTTGCTGCTTCAGCAATTATTTGTGTCCCTCTGATGATGATGTTTGAAACCAGAGAAATTGCTTGGGTTCCAGAATTAATTTTCTCTTTATTGTGGTCCATATTGGCCTTGTCGATTGGAGCCAGCTCTTTATTATTTGTAATGATTCGTCATGGAGCGGCCACCAAGGTCACTAGTCTGATGTATCTGACCCCCCCAACCACAGCCTTGATGGCATGGTTCCTATTTGATGAACCCATCACATGGTTGATTGGCTTTGGTATTGCACTGACTATGGGAGCGGTTTTAATGGTCAATAAAGCCTCATTGCATAGGTAATACCTTATCATGTCACATTGACTAAAACTAACTAATTAAACAGCTAGACAAACTGATGATATTTAGAAGTAATTTCTTGCGCAAAATGATTGTGGGTTTATTGAGCAGTTCTTTGTTGCTTGGGGCACAAGTGTCTTTTGCTCAAAACACTTCTCAAAAACCAAATACGAAGCAGTCAACCAATCAGCAGGCCGCTAAGAAAAAACCAGCCCCAAAGAATCAAAAGCAAGTCAGAACATCAACCACTCGAGCTAAGTCTGCAAAAGCTCCTGACGAAAAAAGACCATCATTTGCTGCAGCCATGGGCTTGCGTGGTAATCAGGATGATCTGAATTTAAAGTCCAGTGTGGCCTTGATTGTTGATCGCCAAACACATGAGGTATTGTTTGAAAAAAATGCTCATGCTGCTTTACCGATTGCATCTATCACCAAATTAATGACTTCATTGGTTGTGCTAGAAGCCCAACTGCCGTTAGACGAAACAATCGTAATTGAGCAATCAGATGTCAATGCTTATCCAGGAAGAACGCGTTCTCGAGTGACTCAAGGAGCGAAGATGACTCGAGAGCAAGCGATGATTTTGTCTTTGATGTCCTCAGAAAACAGAGTATCTCAAGCCTTAGGAAGAAATTTTCCAGGCGGCATTCCTGCATTTGTAGAGGCGATGAATGCCAAAGCTAAATTGTTGGGGATGAGCCAATCAAAGTTTGCAGACCCAACAGGTCTATCCAGTGACAATGTTTCGAGTCCTGAAGATTTAACGCGTTTGGTTGAGGCTGCCTATCAGTACAAAGTGATCAGGGAGTTTTCAACCAGGCCTGACTACAGCATCATGATTGGTAATCGTGAGCAAAAATTTGTTAATACGAACCGCTTAGTCAGAGCCAGTGATATGGACATTGGTTTACAAAAGACTGGCTATATCTCCGCTGCTGGTCGTTGTTTGGTCATGCAAGCCAAAGTGGTTGGTCGTGATGTGGTCATGGTTTTCTTAGATTCTGTTGGTAAGCAATCTCGTTTTGCTGATGCAGTGCGTGTCAGAGAATGGTTGGAAGCTAATCCAAGCCCTGAATCAATCAGAAAACTCTAAACTGCTCCTAAGTAGGTTGTTGTCTTAACTGGACTTAAGGCTTGGTGGTTTGTATCCCAAGCTTTTTGAGATCTGCATCGCTGTATCTTTGAGTGATTTCAGCCAATCATCCTGCATGCGCTCGGTGGGGGCTGATAAAGATAAACCAGCCACTAGCTTGCC
>JBJOKN010000055.1:0-6418 GCA_046046075.1 Pseudomonadota bacterium | reverse complement strand
CTGTCGAAGAGCTAGCAAAAGTCACCACCCATAACTTCAAAACACTCTTCAAAGCCCCTATTTAAACGGCTTGAATTAGCCATCTGAACCTAAATAAAGTTAAACCTGAATGTATAAAAATTTTGCAACATATTGTTTTATATCGGTAATTTCACTAGGTGGTTCATTAACCAGTTCATTGACGATTGCCCAAACACCTGGTTCTGCATTGCCAAAAGCGCAGCAATACCAAGTAGATAGTTTTTTACGTGATGTGAAGTTCAATGACGTAAAAGCAGTTAAAAAGGCTTTGGCCAATGGCATGAGCCCAAACGCCATGGACGACAAAGGCAATTCAGCTTTGACCATTGCCATCACTGAAAAAAGCCTAGATGTGGCTAAATTGCTCATAGATACCCCATCCATTGACTTAGAAAGACCCAATTTGGCTGGTGAAACGCCTGTCATGCTGGCTGCTTTCACAGGATCTGAAGAATTAGTCAAATATTTGGTCGAAAAACGCCAGGTTGAGATCAATAAGCCCGGTTGGTCAGCATTGCATTACGCGGCCACCAATGGCCATTTGAAGATCGTCACTTATTTATTAGACAAGAATGCTTATGTAGATCCAGAAAGCCCAAACCGCACAACAGCATTGATGATGGCAGCTCGTGGCGGTCACATTGAAGTAGTGAAGTTATTGCTGGATCGTGATGCTGATTTATCCAAGATGAATAATCTCAAGATGACTGCGATTGATTTTGCTGAACAACATAATCAGGCTGAAATTGCTGAAGGGCTTAAATCAAGATGGCTAAAGCTCTATAAGAAGCCATATAAGTCCCAAATTAAGTAGGAATGATTGTCTTGGGACGTTTTGTTAGATTGATCATTTATTCGCATAATCATTATTATGTTAAATAATAAATATGAATCAGAATAAAAGATGAATAAATACCAAGAAATCTACAAACAGGCTCACTATCAGGTCCTACTCCCCACTCAAGCAGGAACAGATATTGAGGTTTCTTTCAGGATCAATGACTCGAATCCGCAATTAGATGAACTCATGGAACTGCATGGCAAACAAACAGCCTGCTTTATCACTGCGTGCAATCCAAAGGGAGAGCGTATCGATGAAAGAGAGAATCTGAGGCTGATGTCCGAACTAGAGAGCATCATTCAACAAAAGCAACTACCCTATTACTTCCGACATGGCGGAGATTCGAAGGGGGCTTGGCTAGAAAAGAGTCTTCTGATTGTTGGTATAGGAATGGATGAAGCTGATCAATTGGCCCGTCAGTATGATCAGAATGCTGTTGTTTGGTTTGAGCAAGGAATTCCACCAGTATTGCGCTGGTATGTTGACTAACAATCAAAAAATCAAAAATAGAGAAAGAAAAATCATGCAATTACTACACACCATGCTTCGTGTTGGCGATCTACAAAGATCCATTAAGTTCTACACAGAAGTGATGGGCATGAACTTATTGAGAACCACTGAGCGCCCTGGCATGGATTACTCATTGGCATTTGTAGGCTACGAGCAAGGCAATATCTCAGGACATGCTGAAATCGAACTGACCTACAACCATGGTGTATCAAGCTATGACCTTGGAACTGCTTATGGTCATATTGCCATTGGCGTGAAAGATATCTATAAAACCTGCGAAGACATCAAAGTAGCTGGCGGCAATATCACTCGTGAAGCGGGACCAGTCAAAGGTGGCAATACCTTGATCGCCTTTGTTCAAGATCCTGATGGCTATAAGATTGAACTGATCCAACGCTAGCAAACTGCGCGTTTAATCTCTTTTTCTTTCTCTTTGCGAGCAAACTCTTCTTCAGGGGTTTCTGCAATCAAGTCAGACACAACTTCTTCCATCCTAATGTTGTCCTTAGGACATATTGGTGCACCCATGCTTGCCCACTTCTTAAGCAAACTAACCTCATAACCGCACTGCCCGCATTTGGCTTTAGCCTTCTGGGTGTTATTGGCTCTTGGCGGAGGAAAGACAATTGCTTTATGTGGATACTGCCCTAGTCTTTCTGCAATCATCATCAAGCGAACAGTCAGTTCTTCCGTGGCATGAGCACTTCTGGCAGGACCTTCAAGACCCACACAATGAGCGATTTCTTTGAAGTCTTCGCCGTGACCACTGTGACAATCATCGACTGCATGACAAAGCTCATGAACCAAAGTATCAAGAACCTCAACAGGATCCTCTAGCTTTGGGGAAACGAAAATCTCATTGACCATGTCACCTGAGCGCTCTTTGGGCCAACATTGACCAAGCGTGGTCCTTGGGCTACTAGAAGCTGGCCAACCACAAGATACCTTGACTGGTGGAATCGCAAAACCAGCTTTGGAAAAAATCGGCTCTAAGGAATGGACGGCTGCTTGAAGCCAAGATTCACGGGTTGTATGAGATTGAGCTATATTCGTGGACATGTTTTTAAAAAAATTATCTATTTATCTGCTTCTATCACTGGCTATCACGGCCTGCGATCGAAATGATTACGTTACCTGGCACTGCAAAAAAGATCTGACTAACTCAGATGAAAAACCGCTCACGATGATTTTAGAAGGTTCATCGATGAAGATAAATCAACTGAACTACAACTTCTGTGGCAGTTTAGGTCCAATCAGTTATTTTGATCTAAACTGCTCAGGTAAAGCCGAACTATCTGCTATCAGTTTTATTCCTAAAACTGGTGCTTGGACCAAAGGCAATGAAATCCTTCAATGCCAAGCGTTATAAATACAGCAGTGAAATGTAAAACCCAATGACAAACTCAAACAATCCTGATTCAAACTCTGCCCTGCCCTTAGCAATTAATCCAGATAATTTGGACTCTCCTTGCATTGGCATTTGCTCAACCTTGTTTGACGAAGTTTGCCAAGGTTGCGGTAGAACTGCCCTAGAAGTTTGTAACTGGGTGTTCATGACTCCAGAGGAAAAGCAGGCCATTTGGACCCGCATCACTCATGAAGCCACTGCCATGCGCTTCGTCAGAAAAGATTAACCCTCAATCGATTGGCTCGCCAAGTACTCTTCATAGGAGCCTTCAAAGTCTGCCACGGTTCCATCTGTTCTGATTTCTAAGATTCTTGTTGCCAAACCTGTGATGAATTCACGGTCATGAGAAACAAAGATCACAGTGCCATCGTACTTTTCTAAAGACGTTTGTAAACTCTCAATAGATTCCATATCCATGTGGTTGGTTGGTTCATCCATCGCTAAGATGTTGTGCTTCTGAAGCATGAGCTTGCCCCAGATCATGCGACCTTTTTCACCACCAGAAATCACGCGAACTGACTTACCAATTTCATTACCTGAGAAAAGTAAGCGGCCTAAAGTGCCCCTGATGATTTGATCATCATCACCTGGTTTAGCCCACTGCCCCATCCATTCCAATAAAGTCATGTCTTCTGGGAAACACTCGCTGGTATCTTGAGGCATATAGCCGACATCGGCATTTTCTGACCACTTCACCGTACCAGAGTCAACTGCGATTCCACCAAACTTTTCACTCAGAATGGATTTCAATAGAGTTGTTTTACCAGCACCGTTCTCACCAATGATCGCAATTTTTTCACCAGGGCGAATCATCAATTTGAAGTTTTTAAAGATGTTGCGCTCATAAGTTTTGCTGAGGGCATCACACTCAACCACGATGTTATGAAGTTTCTTATCAAATTCAAAACGAATGAATGGGTTCTGACGTGAAGATGGCTTGATTTCAGCTACTTCGATTTTCTCTAATTGACGTTGGCGTGATGTGGCTTGACGAGCTTTAGAGGCATTGGCAGAGAAGCGGCGCACAAACGCTTGTAGTTCTTCGATCTTCTCTTTGGCTTTGGCGTTATTCGCTAGCTGTTGGCTTCTGGCTTGCATGGAAGCAAGCATGTACGAGTCATAGTTACCTGGATAGACTGTCAAAGTACCAAAGTCCATGTCGGCCATATGAGTGCACACAGCATTTAAAAAGTGACGATCGTGAGAAATGATGATCATCGTGCTGTTTCTAGCGTTCAGAATATCTTCAAGCCAATGAATCGAATGGATATCCAAGTTGTTGGTTGGCTCATCGAGCAACAAAACATCCGGATCAGAAAATAAAGCTTGAGCTAACAGTACACGTAATTTCCAACCAGGGGCCACTTCGCTCATGGGGCCATTGTGTTGCTCCGTTGGAATACCAATACCTAGAAGCAACTCCCCTGCTCTTGCTTCAGCTGTGTAGCCACCGTATTCAGCAAACTTAGTTTCTAGTTCAGCAGCACGCATGTAGTCTTCATCCGTCGCATCTGGATTGGCATAAAGTGCATCACGCTCAGCAGCGGCGTTCCACATGTCTTCATGACCCATCATCACGACATCTAACACACGCTTATCTTCATAAGCAAACTGGTCCTGGCGCAACTTACCTAAACGAATATTAGGTTCTAAAGAAACGTTACCGGCGGACGGCTCAAGATCTGAACCAAGGATCTTCATGAATGTGGATTTGCCACAGCCGTTTGCACCAATCAAGCCATAGCGATTACCGCCACCGAATTTGACTGAAATGTTTTCAAACAAGGGCTTTGCCCCGAACTGCATGGTGATATTTGCTGCTGAAAGCACGTTATTTGCCTGTAAAAGTATGTAAGGACGAAAGTCGACTATTTTAACCAATCAAGGGCAGTCAACCCGAGAATCTATTGCTAGAAATGAATCAGGCGCAACTGACCTGCAAAATGAAGGCTTCAGAGGATGCTGAAAGACTGGCATAGCGACCGACTGGTAGGGTTAACTTGTCGGGAGAATGTCCAAATGGAAGACCAGTCAATATTGGGGTTCTATGTCCTAATTTTTGTCTGATGGAGTCGATGGCGGCATGAAGGTCATAACCACGATCAACATCACTTAATCGATAGGAAGAAATGTCACCAATCAATACAGCTCTTTGCTGTCCTAAATACCCAGCATCAAGCAGTTGATGCAGCATACGTTCAACTCTGTAAGGATGTTCATTCACATCTTCAATGAACAGAATACCGCCCTTCACTTGTTCTTGAGAAGGAAAAAACTGAGTACCAAGCAGTGAAGTCAACATCGTCAAATTGCCGCCCCAAAGTACTGCTTTATCATCAGCTGTGATGCCAATCGGTGAAGAGATAACTTGCGGGCTGACCACTTCAACATGAATGCTTGACTCTGTCATTGCTTCTTGAAAATGCTTCCAGGTGAAGTCAGATACTTCGCCACAGAAGTCATAGCTGAACATCGGCCCTGCAAAACTTGGCGCACCGGTCTTGGCAAATAATCCCATATGAAAGGCCGTGAAATCACTATGCCCAACGATTTTCATGCCCTGTTTGACTTGCTTAGCAATGCCCTGCCAATCAATTCGATCAAGCAAACGACTCAAACCATAGCCACCACGCAAAGACATCACCACATGGTCAGGTGAAAGATTTACTAACTGATTGATTTCATCTAAACGCTCTTGATCGGTGCCAGCAAATCTTTGAAATTGTCTTTCGCCGCAAACCAGATTCTTAACCTCAATGCCCTGATTTTTGAACCAAGACTCACCCTTGGTCAAAACCTGAGGGTCTGGCAATGAGCCTGAAGGAGCAATGAGGCGTAGTTTCATGAAACTGATTGATTGGTCTTTACTATTTACGGTTTATTAACTCTTGATACGGCGTTCTTTAAAAAAGTCTTTCAATACTTGGGCGCATTCATCTGCTAGTAAACCACCTTCGACCATTGTATGGTGATTTAGCTGAGTATTGTCAAAGAGCTTCATGACGCTGTGCACACAACCCGTTTTGGCATCCGATGCACCATAGACCAAACGTGAGACCCTGGCATGCATGATGGCACCACAGCACATCATGCAAGGCTCTAAGGTAACGTAAAGAGTGGTCTCGGGCAATCTGTAATTGGCCAGAGCCGCACCTGCTGCTTTGAGCGTCACAATCTCAGCATGAGCACTGGGGTCATGATGACCGATTGGCTGATTATGACCTGAGGCAATGATCTGCTGATTTGCCACAAGAACTGCACCCACTGGAACCTCGCCAGCATCACGTGCTTGATGAGCTTGCATCAGAGCCATCTTCATGAACTCTGCATCTTGCTCATTAGGCATGAACATCAGCCCAACAATTAGGTGTTTCGTACAAGCGCAAGCGACTAAGATTCAAACGCCCACCAAATTTGTCTTTAAAAATAGGTTCTAAAGTGGCAAAGGCTTCTTGCGCCAAATTTTCAACTGTCGGAATAGAGTTCAAAACAACTGTTTTATGACCAGAGATGGTGGCCAAGAAATTAACCAAAGTCACATCCTCTTTGGCAACCAAAAATGCATGATCCCACTGTTGAACAATGGCTTCATTGGTGATTTTCTTGATATCACCAAAGTCCAGAACCATGCCATCATC
>JBJOKN010000184.1:0-3294 GCA_046046075.1 Pseudomonadota bacterium | reverse complement strand
CTTGACGACTGCGATTGAAAACGGTCAGTTGTTCAAAGACATTGGTTTGCCACCACTTGACCCAGCGAATGATCGCGGCATGATTTGTGGCAGCCCATCTATGCTCAAAGAAATCTCAGCAATGCTCGATGCCAAAGGTTTCAAGGTGTCACCAAGCCTTGGTCAGTTAGGTGACTACGTTTACGAGAGAGCGTTTGTAGAGAAGTAAAAAAAATAATGTTCGGCATGTTTGGAACTGTCTATATTCTTGAGAATGCTGAAGCTAAGTTGGTGAAGATTGGTGTAACGATTAACAATCCCAATGATCGTTTGATAGATATAAATAGAATGTGGCTTGGTATTAAGGGGATTTGCCAAGTATGTGGAAATAGGCGTTTGCTAAATGCAAGAGGTTTGATGCCAAAGCATGTTCTAAGTATGAGGCATTGCACTGGTAGCGAGGCTCCGCCGATTGAAAAAGATATCACGCTTGCCGAGCAAGAGCTTAATAAATATAAGCAACATAAGATAAGTAGTTCCAGCGCTCGCAGAATTAAATCACTTGAAAAACTCATCAATGCATATCGCGATGCACCGCTAAGAGTTGGTGTTTGGACGCTTTATTCCGCATTTAAAACAAACAATGCATATTTGGTTGAATCTATTGCCCATGAGCATTTAGATAAGTACTTGGAAAAATCAGCACCTTTTGGAGAAGTTTTTAGTTGCTCTGCTCAGGAGGCAAAAGAAGCTGTTGAGGGTATCTTAAATAGACGATTCTGATTATGAATGGCTGAGTTTTTTAGCATGGTTTAACATGTAATTATTATTTTAAGAATTAATCTCATGAGTGACCAACCAAAATCATTTTTTGCGGCTAACTGGTTCAAGTTATTTATTGTTCTAGCAATAGTGCTTGCCTTCCTTTTATATTTGGAAAGGGGTAACCAGCTTGACCAATGTTTAGATGGTGTTCATCAGGGATATTCCAAAAGATGGGATGAAGAGTGCGCCAAGGCAAAATTGAAGCCGGGGTGTGACTTACCGTTTATGGGAGCAACACTTAACAATATGAAGGAAAAGCAAACTGACCAATGTTTTAGGCGTTATAGCTTTAATTAAGGTTTTGCTTTTAGTTCCAGTCTCTGAAGCCACTGGGGCGGGGAAACATCTGTAGGAATAAATAGAAAAAGGGGCAATTAAGCCCCTTATTACTTGACAATTTGGCGGAGAAAGCGGGATTCGAACCCGCGGTAGGCGGTAGGCTATGAACCTACGCACGCTTTCCAGGCGTGTGACTTAAACCACTCATCCATCTCTCCGTGCAAGAGCGTCATTATACGCCCCTGTATTTTTTTAATGGATGGCTTACTCTGCCTCTGCCATACCACCTACAACGTGGCTAAAGCCGCCGTCCACGTAGGTGATTTCACCAGTGATACCACCAGCTAGATCTGACATCAAAAACGCAGCTGCGTTACCAACGTCTTCGATTGTTACGTTGCGACGTAGGGGTGCATTTGCTTCAACGAAATCCAAAATCTTGCCAAAACCTTTGATGCCTGAAGCTGCCAAAGTTTTGATCGGACCTGCAGAGATGCCGTTACAACGAACACCCTTAGGACCTACTGAATTTGCCAAATAACGCACACTGGCTTCAAGTGATGCTTTTGCCAAACCCATGGTGTTGTAGTTAGGTACCACCATCTGTGAGCCCAGATAAGTCAGGGTCAATAAAGCTGATTTGTCGTTCAACATCGGTAGGGCAGCTTTTGCCATTGCTGGGAAGCTGTAGGCTGAGATGTCATGAGCAATCTTGAAAGACTCTCTTGAGAGACCGTCCAAGAAGTCACCGGCAATGGCTTCACGTGGTGCAAAGCCAATTGAGTGGATCAAACCATCGAATCTTGGCCAAGTGGCTGATAAATCGGCAAAAAGCTTATCGATTTGCTCATCGCTGCCAACATCGCAGTCAAAAATCAGGGTGCTATTGAATTCAGCGGCAAATTCAGTGATACGGTCTTTGAAACGATCCCCCACATAAGTAAAGGCCAATTCTGCACCTTCACGGTGGCAAGCTTTGGCGATGCCATAAGCGATTGAACGGTTAGAAAGTAGACCTGTTAGGACGATTTTTTTACCGGCTAAGAAACCCATTTTTGCTTCCTTTTTTCTTTTTGCTGAATTTGTGAATGTCTAATTACAATTGTCACACATGCAGATGATTAGACCCTTACTTTTACCCCTCATTTTAAGCTTGTCAGTTTTGGCGGGGTGGAGTGTCTCAACGAGTGCATTAGCTGCCCACGGCTTTGCCCAGTATGGCGACTTGCAATATCCCCCTGGCTTTAAGCATTTTTCTTACGTTAATCCAAATGCGCCTAAAGGCGGCACTTTGTATTTGCCCAACCCTGATCGCAGGACCAGCTTCGATAAATTTAACCCCTTTTCTATGAAGGGTGTTACCGCCCCTGGCGTGGCCCAACTGATGTTTGAAAGTCTCTTGATTGCCAGCGCTGATGAGGTGGCATCCTCTTATGGTCTTTTGGCGGAAGATGTTGCATTGGCCAAAGACCAATTGAGCGTGACCTTTCGTTTGAATCCCTTGGCTCGTTTCAATGACAACAGTCCGGTATTGGCCAAAGACGTCAAATACTCTTTTGACACCTTGATGAGTAAATTGGCCAGCCCTCAATTCAGAACGGTTTATGCGGATGTCAAACAAGCCGTCATCATTTCTGAGCGAGTGGTTCGTTTTGACTTTCATCGTAAAAATACAGAGTTACCGCTCTTGGTTGGATCAATGCCTATCTTCTCTGAAAAATGGGGCAAGGATGCGCAGGGCGCCGGAAAGCCTTTCAATCAATTCACTTTTGAAAAGCCAATTGCCAGTGGCCCATACCTCATAGAGAGTTATGACATTGGTAAAAATATTGTGTTCAAGAAAAATCCTGATTACTGGGGCGCTCAGTTGAACGTTCGAATTGGATTTTTTAACTTTGACAAAGTTTCATACCGTTTATACAAAGATGACACGGCAAGGATTGAAGCATTCAAAGCTGGTGAGTTCGACACATTGGTTGAGTACCGAGCCAAGAACTGGGCCAAGAGTTATGTTGGGCCCAAGTTCAGAGACGGTAGTTTGAAAAAGCAACATTTCCAGCATCGCAATGGAGCAGGGATGCAAGGCTTTGTGATGAATACGCGCCATCCTATCTTCAAAGATCAACGTGTTCGCCAAGCTCTCACTTTGGCTTTGGATTTTGAGTGGATGAACCGCCAACTTTTTTATGGCCAATACCATCGCATTGACAG
>JBJOKN010000054.1:0-9343 GCA_046046075.1 Pseudomonadota bacterium | reverse complement strand
GCAGACAACCTGAAGAAGAGTGGTGCTTTTGTTCCAGGTATTCGTCCTGGTGATCAAACGGCTCGTTACGTAGATAAGATTTTGACGCGCTTGACATTGATCGGTGCTGCTTACATGGTTTTGGTTTGTTTGTTGCCAGAGTTTTTGGTGTTGCGTTGGAATGTGCCGTTTTACTTCGGTGGAACATCACTTCTAATCATCGTGGTAGTGACAATGGACTTCATGGCCCAAGTTCAGTCATACATGATGCAGCAACAATATGATTCACTATTGAAGAAGGCTAACTTCAAAATGGGTAACTCGTAAGCAGTATGGCAAAAGATGATGTCATACAAATGGCTGGCGAGATTGTTGAAAACTTGCCTAATGCCATGTTTCGTGTGAAGTTGGAAAACGGACATGTGGTGTTGGGACATATCTCAGGAAAAATGCGCATGCACTATATTCGCATTCTTCCTGGCGACAAAGTGACGGTGGAGCTTACTCCATACGACTTGTCAAAAGCGCGAATTGTGTTCCGCGCGAAGTAGTAACTAATTGTATAGAAGAGGTTAATTATGAAAGTTTTGGCATCTGTAAAGTGTATCTGCCGCAACTGCAAGATTATTAAACGCAAGCGCGTGGTCCGAGTGATCTGTTCATCAGATGCTCGTCACAAGCAGCGTCAGGGTTAATAAGAAGCCGTCTCAAAAAAGAGGAACGTTACATGGCACGTATCGCAGGGGTAAACATCCCAAATCATCAACACACCGTTATTGGTCTAACGGCTATTTTTGGTATTGGCAATTCATTGGCTCGCAAAATTTGCGAAGCTTCTGGTGTTGCAATCGATAAAAAAGTTAAAGATCTAAACGATGCTGATTTAGAAAAACTTCGTGAAGAGGTAGGCAGGTTCACTGTTGAAGGTGACTTGCGTCGTGAAGTGACAATGAACATCAAGCGCCTGATGGACTTAGGTTGCTACCGTGGTCTGCGTCATCGCAAAGGCTTGCCAATGCGCGGTCAACGCACACGCACTAATGCTCGTACACGCAAAGGCCCTCGTAAGGCCGGTATTGCACTTAAGAAATAATTAGGAAGAGCTGACAATGGCAAAACCACAACAAAATAACGCGGCTCGCGCCCGTAAAAAAGTTAAAAAGAATATTGCTGACGGCATCGCGCACGTTCATGCATCATTCAATAACACTATCGTGACTATCACTGATCGCCAAGGCAATGCTTTGTCATGGGCAACATCAGGTGGTCAAGGTTTTAAGGGTTCTCGTAAATCTACACCATTTGCCGCACAGGTAGCAGCTGAAGTTGCTGGCCGCGCAGCGATTGAGTGTGGCATCAAGAACTTAGCAGTTGAGATCAAGGGCCCAGGTCCAGGTCGCGAATCTGCTGTTCGTGCTTTGAATGCTCTTGGCATCAAAATCACGGAAATCCAGGACGTTACGCCAGTTCCGCACAATGGCTGCCGTCCACCAAAGCGTCGTCGTATCTAATTTTTTTTAATCAAGCCCACCGTCCATTGCTTGTAAAGAATGGACTCACCCTCAGTTTTAAAACTGAAGGCAAAGAAAGGATGAATCGTGGCACGTTACATAGGCCCTAAAGCCAAACTATCACGTCGGGAAGGTACCGACTTATTCTTAAAGAGCACACGTCGCTCTTTATCAGACAAATGCAAGCTTGACACTAAGCCAGGTCAACATGGCCGCACATCTGGTGCGCGTACATCTGACTACGGTAATCAATTACGTGAAAAGCAAAAAGTTAAGCGTATTTACGGTGTATTGGAGCGTCAGTTCCGCCGTTATTTCGCTGAAGCTGAGCGTCGCAAAGGCAACACAGGTGAAAACTTGTTGATGTTGTTGGAGTCACGTTTAGACAACGTTGTATACCGTATGGGTTTTGGCTCAACACGCGCCGAAGCACGTCAATTGGTTTCTCACAAAGCAATTTTGTTGAATGGTAATGTTGCAAACATTCCTTCAATGCAAGTTCGTCCAGGTGACGTGATTGCAATTCGTGAAAAAGCTAAAAAACAAACTCGTATTCAAGAGTCTTTAGGTCTTGTTGCTCAGTCAGCTGATGTTAGCTGGGTTAACGTAGACGCTACTAAATTAGAAGGCACATTCAAGCAAGCCCCTGATCGTGAAGACATCGGTGGCGATATCAATGAAAGCTTGATCGTCGAACTTTACTCACGTTAATGTGTCGCCCTCTTAAGGAATAAAAATATGCAAAACACACTGCTGAAGCCGAAAATTATTTCCGTAGAAGCGCTTGCAGAAAACCAAGCGAAAGTAGTTATGGAACCGTTTGAACGCGGTTATGGCCATACCTTGGGTAATGCCTTGCGTCGTGTGCTTTTGTCGTCTATGGTAGGTTGTGCTCCAACAGAAGTCAGCATTGCTGGCGTTGTCCATGAGTACTCAACAATTGATGGCGTTCAAGAAGACGTTGTTAACCTATTATTGAACCTCAAAGGCATCGTTTTTAAATTAGAACAGCGTGATGAAGTAACAATCAACTTGCGCAAAGAAGGCGCAGGCGTTGTTTTAGCAAAAGACATTGAGTTGCCTCACGATGTTGAAATCATCAATCCTGATCACGTGATTGCTCACTTATCTGCAAATGGTAAGTTAGATATGCAGATCAAGGTTGAAAAAGGACGTGGCTATGTTCCAGGTAACGTTCGTAAATATCAAGATGAATCTTCTAAGACGATTGGTAGCATTGTTCTAGATGCTTCATTCAGTCCAGTTCGTCGCGTGAGCTACGCTGTTGAATCAGCTCGTGTTGAGCAACGTACAGACTTGGATCGCTTGGTTATGACAATTGAAACTAATGGTGCAAGCTGCTGGCGATTTGGCTCCAAGTCGTTCACCAGCTGTTGACCCAATGTTGATGAGACCTGTTGATGATCTTGAATTGACAGTTCGCTCTGCAAATTGCTTAAAAGCTGAAAACATTTACTACATCGGTGACCTCATTCAACGCACTGAGAACGAGTTGTTAAAGACTCCAAATCTTGGTCGCAAATCATTGAATGAAATTAAAGATGTCTTGGCCGCTCGCGGTCTGACCTTGGGCATGAAGCTAGACAACTGGCCTCCTGCAGGTCTTGAGAAATAATAGAAAGGAAGAGCCACCATGCGTCACGGAAACGGACTTCGTAAATTAAATCGTACATCCTCACATCGTTTAGCGATGTTGCGCAACATGTCTAATTCATTGTTGCAGCACGAGGTTATTAAAACAACTTTGCCAAAAGCTAAAGAGTTGCGTCGTGTAGTTGAGCCGCTCATTACTCTAGGTAAAAAAGACAACTTGGCTAACCGCCGTTTAGCATTCGATCGTTTGCGCGATCGTGAAATGGTCACCAAGCTCTTCACAGAGTTAGGCCCACGCTTTGCTACACGTCCAGGCGGCTACTTGCGTATTTTGAAGTTTGGCTTCCGCGTAGGTGACAATGCACCTATGGCTTTGGTTGAGCTTCTAGATCGCCCAGAAGTCACAGAAGCACCAGCAGCAGAATAAAGCCTGCTGTTCATCAAAAAAGCCTGGTTTTGCCAGGCTTTTTTGTTTGGAAGATAATAGTCCGATGGAATCTATGTATCTAATCATCACAACAGCCCCAAATCATGAAGACGCCAAGAAATTGGCAGATTTGGCTATTGAAAGAAGTATGGCTGCTTGCGTTCAAATACAAGCCGAGTGCATTTCAACCTACCGCTGGCAAGGTCAAATTGAGACATCAACAGAATACCCAGTTCATTTCAAAACGAATGAATCTAATAAACAGGCGTTGATGAATTTGCTAAAACAAAACCACCCTTATGATGTCCCTGAAATTATTTGCATCAAGATAGGTGAAGTCGATTCAGATTATGCTGTTTGGCTAAATACGCAGTTAAGTGGCAAAAATGATTAAACAATTACTGATTACTTTTGTATTGCTCTTTGGTGCAGTTAGTGCTCAGGCACAAAACTTTCTTGCACCTGAGCAGGCCTTTCAGGTCAGTGCTGACTATCAGTCAAGTCAAGAAATTGTTTTGCAGGTAAAACCTGCAAAGGGTTACTACATCTACCGTGAATCAATCAAATTCAAGATAGTTAAAAACAATAGCGATTTGTCATTAGGTGCCCCACAACTACCTAAGGGCAAAATCAAATTCGATGAAAACTTTGGTAAAGAATTAGAAACTTACCCAAAAGATTTCAGCATATTGCTTCCGTTGGTAAATAACAAAAATAATTCCGGAATGCTATTGAGCATGGAGCTGCAGGGTTGTGCAGATAAAGGAATTTGCTACCCACCGATGGAATTAAGGTTCACGCTGTCAGGACTGCAGTCAATTGTTAATGGTGTTTTATATGAAGAGGGTACAGAAGTTGAGGCGGGTGCACCGAAAAAATTAGGCTTAGCAGATCTATGGTCTGCCAGAGATGATGCTGGCATGTTAACTGGCATGTTACAAAATATTTCTCCAATTATTTTGCTGGGTTCATTTTTTATCTTGGGTCTCGCAATGGCTTTAACTCCTTGCGTATTGCCAATGTTGCCAATCATGTCGAGCGTGATATTCGGCTCAAAAAATAATAAACATCGCGATATTTCTAAGTTGAGATCATCTGTGCTGGCATTGTCTTATGTGTTGGGTATGGCGATCATGTACAGCGTTGCTGGAATGATCACGGCAGCACTTGGTGCAAATATCCAGGCCTGGTTACAAAACCCATGGGTGTTGAGCATATTTGCATTGATGTTATTGGTTTTGGCTGCGAGCTTATTTGGTTTTTATGAGCTTCGTTTGCCTCAATCACTGCACAACAAAATTGATCGCATTGCTGGCAAGCAAGAGGGCGGTAGTGTGGTCGGCGCTTTCATGTTAGGTGCAATTTCAACCCTAATAGCAAGTCCATGCGTCACAGCACCATTGGCTGGAGTGCTGGCATTTATTGCACAAACCGGTTCGATACCATTGGGCGGCGTTTTATTGTTTGTAATGGCTTTGGGTATGGGATTGCCACTGATGCTTTTAGCGATTGGTGCTAAAGGCATCATTCCAAAAGCAGGTGCGTGGATGACAGTTGTGCAAAAGATATTTGGTGTCATGCTGATAGCACTTGCTGTTTGGGTTGCAATGCCGATTTTCACAAGCTCAAAGACATCAAGTAACGAAACAATGCATCGACTTGAATCAGGCATTGTGTTTCAGAGAGTTTCTTCATTAGCGCAACTAGAAGATAAGCTCAAAGATGCTCGGCAAAAAGGGCAGCCAGTCCTATTAGATTTTTATGCTGACTGGTGTGTGACTTGTAAAGAAATGGAATTACTGACGTTTAGTGATGAGAAAGTGAAAGCAGCGCTGAGTGCTTATCAGTTGATTCAAGTGGATGTAACAAAAAACACTGTCGAGCATCAGCGCATATTGAAGCAATATGCTTTATTTGGTCCGCCAGCTATTTTATTTTTTGATGCAAACGGCGAAGAAAAAGTTTCAAAAAGAGTGATCGGATTTATGAAAGCAGAGCGCTTTTTAGAGCGCCTGCAATAAGATTTACTGCAAGTCCCGCTACTCTTTTAAGTTACTTCTTTGCGTTTAAAAGTCGTGCAGCGTCTCTGGCAAAGTAAGTCAGAATGCCGTCTGCTCCAGCACGCTTAAATGCCAGCAGAGATTCCATCATCACCGCTTCCTCATTGATCCAGCCATTTTGTCCTGCGGCTTTGATCATCGCGTATTCGCCACTCACTTGATAAGCAAAGGTTGGGTAGCCAAGTTCTTCTTTGACTCTTCGAACGATGTCTAAATAAGGCATGCCAGGTTTGACCATCACCATGTCAGCACCCTCTTCAATATCAAGAGCGACTTCTCTGATGGCTTCATCAGAATTAGCTGGGTCCATTTGGTAATTTTTCTTATCACTCTTGCCCAAATTGCCAGCAGAGCCAACGGCATCTCGGAATGGGCCGTAAAAAGCTGATGCGTACTTGGCTGAGTAGGCCATGATCTGAGTATGAATAAAACCGTGAGCTTCCAGTGAATCTCTGATTGCACCAATACGACCATCCATCATGTCAGAAGGGGCAACAATGTCTGCACCGGATTGCGCATGAGTCAATGCTTGTTTGATCAGCGCATCAACCGTTGGATCATTCAGCACGTAACCATCAGCATCGATGATGCCATCTTGGCCATGGCTGGTGTATGGATCTAGCGCAATATCAGTCATGATCCCAAGATTGGGAAATTGTTTCTTTAGTTCTTTGACTGCTTGGGGAATTAAGCCATTAGGATTGAATGCTTCTTTACCATCTGGAGTTTTGAGTTCAGCCCTGATCACAGGGAATAAAGCCATCACAGGAATACCAAGCTTGACACAGTCTTCAGCGACCAACATTAACTTATCAAGCGATAAGCGACTAACGCCGGGCATCGATGAAACAGATTCTTCGCGGCCGCTACCCTCTAATAAGAAAACTGGGTAAATAAGGTCATTGGATGAAAGTTGATTTTCTTGAACTAAGCGACGTGACCAATCTGTTTTGCGTAAGCGACGTGGACGATGAAATAGTTGCATATAAAACCTTATGAAGAAAGTTGGGGTTTTAGATTTTTAGAAATCCGATTTTCATTGCTGGTGTGTGCTGCAGAAGCCTCAATGCCCAACCAATTTGAAACCATTGCATCAGCTTCGACCAGGCCAATTCTTTTGGTGCTGGAAAAGAGTTGAGCTGTGTATGGCCCATGCGGGTTAAGTTCCTTGAGTTTCTCTTGTAACTTTTTGAGGGCCAAACGGCTCTCAGATTGATTCAATTTGTCACATTTTGTTAATAAAACATGAATTGGTCGTCCAGTTGGGCTGAACCATTCAATCATCTGTTGGTCCAAATCTGTCATGCCGCGGCGTGAATCCATGATCAAAACCATGCCTTTGAGGTTGGGTCTGGTCTGTAAATAGCTAGAAAGTAGGTTGTTCCAATGACTTTTTGTTTTAAGGTCAACTTGGGCGTAGCCATAACCTGGTAAATCGACTAAATTCGCTAAATTGGTCTTATCTTTCGTTAAAATACCGAAAAAGTTGATATGTTGCGTTCTTCCTGGCGTTTTACTGGCAAATGCAAGGCGATTTTGTTGGCAAAGTACGTTAATTGCTGTCGATTTACCAGCATTTGAGCGACCAGCAAAAGCCACCTCTGGGATCTCCCAAGTGGGCAAATCAACCAGGTGGTTAATGGTTACTAGAAATTGTGCTTGATGTAAGGTCGACATAGATGTTTATGGGTTAGACCTATTGTAAAATCTAACGCTGTTAATTAGTTGTTTAGTTAAAAATAAAGATTTAAAGAATCTTCGCATCATATACATACAGGTGAGAGCACAATGCGTCAAACATTTTCCGTCACATTAAAAACTTTAGTGATTGCCTTAGGCCTATCTTTGGTTAATCCATCTTTTGCAGCTGATCCAGCTGCTGCCCCAGCTCCTGCTGGTCCAGCAAAGCCAGATGTTGCTAAAGGCGAGGCTTTGTACAACGCAGGCGATGCTAAGCGTGGTCTTGCAGCCTGTATGGGTTGCCATGGCCCGAATGGTGTGAGCGGTGGTGGTACCTATCCTAAGTTGGCTGGTCAGCATGCAGCCTACACAGTAAAGCAATTAAAAGACTACAAGGCTGGCAAAGATCGCCCTAACGCAATCATGGCTGCTTTCGCTGGCATGATGACTGAAGAAGACATGATCAACGTTGCTGCTTATTTGGAAAAGCAAACACCTGGTTTGGGCACTGCTAAAAATAAAGCTAGCATTGAATTAGGCCAAAAGATTTACCGTGGTGGTATTGCTTCTAAGCAAGTGCCAGCATGCGCAGCTTGTCATGCACCTAATGGTGCTGGTATTCCAGCACAGTATCCACGCCTATCAGGTCAGTGGGCTGAATACACCGAAGCTCAGTTAGTTGCATACCGTCAAGGTGAGCGTAAGAACAGTGTGCAGATGACTGGAATTGCCTCTAGAATGTCTGATGCAGAAATTAAAGCTGTGTCAGATTACATCGCCGGCTTGCGTTAATTTATTCATTAAGTAGCTCTCATTAAGAAGGGCCCACGAACATTGTTTGTGGGCTTTTTATTTTTTAAAAGAAGGTTATGGCAAACACGGTTCTTGCAGCATCTGATAGTCGTTTGAAAAGATTTAATCGAGCAAGCGTTGAGTTGCTATCGTCGATGCGCTTCGCGATTGCCTTGCTAACCATCATTTCAATTGCCAGCATTATTGGAACGGTCATCAAGCAAGGTGAACCCTATGCCAACTATGTGAATCAATTTGGACCATTCTGGGCGGAAATTTTCAATGGTCTGGGATTATTCGCGGTTTATACGGCTTGGTGGTTTTTATTGATCTTGGCATTTTTAGTGGTGTCAGTATCATTTTGTGTGTTGCGCAATGCTCCTAAGATGTTGGCCGATGTTCGTGCATGGAAAGAGCATGTTCAAGAGGGTGGATTAAGAGCGCTTCATCATCACTTCGAATTTTCAACAGGTAATCTTTCTACTCAAGCTGCTGCAGCAAAAATTGCTGATCAGTTAGCAAAAGAAGGTTATTCAGTTAAGACGCTGGTATCTGACGATAGCTCTAGAGTGCTTGCAAAAAAAGGCGCTGCTAGTAAGTGGGGTTATATCTTCGCGCACAGTGCGATTGTTTTAATTTGTTTGGGCGGTTTGTTGGACGGTGATTTATTCACGCGCGGGCAAATTTGGTTTGGTGGAAAAAGCGTTCTTCCAGAAAGCACTCAAGGAATGTTGATCTCAGACATTCCTAAAGAGCATAAATTAAGTGAAGCAAATCCCAGCTATAGAGCAAATATTTTCGTTCCTGAAGGCGGTACAAGTGCAACAGCATTGTTGAGCTCAACAAGTGGCAGCATCATTCAAGAATTGCCTTTTTCAATTTCATTGAAAAAATTCCATGTTGAGTATTACAGCACTGGCATGCCAAAGTTATTCATGAGTGAAGTGCTCATTAAAGATTTGGATACTGGCAAAGAGACAGAAGCAAAAATCAAGGTGAATGAGCCAATGATTCACCGAGGCGTTGCTATTTATCAATCAAGCTTTGAAGATGGTGGCTCTAAGCTAAAGTTACGCGCATACCCTATGCAAGGCCCGGCCAACTCTGTTCAATCAAGCTTTATTGTGAATGGTGATGTTGGTCAAAGTACCAAGCTAAAGTCCAGTGATGGCACAAGTTACACCCTTGAGTTCAGCGGCTTTAGGCCAACCAACGTTGAGAATATATCCAATGCATCTGGTCAAACTGATGTTAGAGGGGTTGCCACACAAGACGCTGAT
>JBJOKN010000053.1:0-6561 GCA_046046075.1 Pseudomonadota bacterium | reverse complement strand
GATTCTCAAAACCAATAAAAAAGAATATTGTTGAGTTATGGACGATTTAGAACGCAGTGATTCATCCACAATCACCCGATCAGAATTGGTAGAGCGATTAGCTCAGGCATTCCCACAGCTATTGCCGAGGGATGTTGAGTTGGCCGTTAAAACATTGCTCGACACGATGTCACAAGCATTGGCTGAAGGCAAACGCATTGAGTTGCGTGGCTTTGGTAGTTTTGTGATGCACCACCGTCCACCACGTCAAGGACGAAACCCTAAATCTGGTGAAGCTGTGATGGTTCCTGCTAAGCATGTGCCACACTTTAAACCGGGTAAAGAGTTGCGTGAGAGGGTTGATTTCCCAAAGAAAGACGACTCTAAAGAATGACCGCTTTTCTGAATGCCGCATTCAGAGCATTGCGGATCATTGGCAGAATCCTTATTTTCATATTTTTAGTATTGCTAGCAATAGGCAATACCCATCAAGTTAATTTTCAACTCATTCCGGGTATCAATTGGGATCTTCCTTTGATACTGGTTTTATTCATTTCATTCATAGCTGGCATCTTGCTGACCTTGCTCAGTGGTTTGACGATTCGCCGTTCACAACAAGACCGTAGATAAATCGTGTTGCAGATAGAGACCTGGTGGTTATTCGCTCTTCCAATTGTTTTTGCTTTGGGATGGGTGGGGGCACGCTGGGATATGCGTTTAGAGAAGCGTGAAAATGAAATTGAGCGTTTGGCCCAGCAGAAATCAACCTTCAAAGGTTTGAATCTTTTGCTCAATGAGGAGCCAGATAAAGCCATTGATGCTCTTGTGCAAATCGCACAATTAGATCCAGAAACCACTGAATTGCATTTTGCTTTGGGTAGCTTGTTTAGAAGACGCGGTGAAACTGAGCGCGCCATTCGCGTCCATCAGCACTTGGCAAATCGCGATGATTTGCCATCTAGGCATCGTGATCATGCTGCTTATGAATTGGGCCGCGACTTTTTAAGAGCTGGTTTATTGGATCGTGCAGAGACTTCCTTGAATCGCGTCAGTCCACAAAGCAAATTTGGTATTCCTGCTAAAGAAAGTCTTCTTGAAATGTACCAAGTCGAAAAAGACTGGGCTAAAGCGATTGTGGCTTCTCAAGAATTAGAGGTATTGCAAAACAAGGGTCGTGAAAAAGAAATTGCTCACTTTCATTGTGAGTTGGCAGATGAAGCATTGCGTCGCAAAGATCTTGCTGCTGCCGCTAAGCATATTGGCTTGGCGATGCAAACATCACCCAATCATCCGCGAGCCATCATTTTGCAAGGTGATTGCTTGGTGGCTCAGAATCAACTCACTCAAGCCATTGAGATTTGGTCGCTGATCGCAAAAAATCATCCAGCCTACCTTCATTTATTGGCTAATCGTTGGATCAGTGTGCACCAGGTACTCGGTAAAGAGGAAGAAGGTCTCCAAGTTCTTGTGGATACATTAGAAACGCAAGCTGGTGGAGAGCTTTTGGATATTACTTTCAAGCATGTGATGGCTTTGCGCGGAGTGCCTCAGGCTGAAACTTTGATGACCGAAGTGATGCGTCATACGCCTAGCTTAAGTGCTATGGCTTTGAGAGCTCAGGCTCGTTTGACCATGGCTGAAGTGGCTCAGGATACTAAAGCTGCTCAAGAATTCAAAGCATCCCTTGATTTGTTGAAGCAGAGAACCAATACGCTGGCTCGCTATACCTGTGGTAACTGTGGATTTAGAGCTAAACGGTTTTATTGGCAGTGCCCAGGATGTAATCATTGGGAAGCTTATTCTCCAAGACGCGGCGAAGGATCAGCTCCTTCTGGACCATCCATGTAAGCCTGCTATATTGAATCAATATAAAGAGCAAAAACAGACAAGATATAAAAACTACGAAAACACTCAAAACGCCCAAAACATTTAAAAGAAACTAATCGCTATGGACATTCAACTTTCTTCATCAGATATTCAAGCATTCAAAAAAGCTCGCTTATTGATTGTGGGTGATGTCATGTTGGATCGCTATTGGTTTGGCGATACCGAAAGAATTTCTCCGGAAGCCCCTGTACCAGTTGTTTTGGTGAGCAAAGAAGATGAGCGTTTAGGCGGCGCCGCTAACGTTGCCAGAAATGCTGCCAGTGTGGGTGCTCAAATTTCAATCCTGGGCGTGGTTGGTGATGATGAGCCTGGAAAAGTCATAGAGAGCTTATTGCAAGAGCAGGGCGTAAAAAGTTATCTACAGCGCGATCCTGATTTGAGAACCACAGTTAAATTGAGAGTTGTTGCTCGTCAGCAGCAGTTGATTCGTTTGGACTTTGAGAAGGCTCCAACTCATGAAGCTTTGTTAAGCAAGCTGGAACAATTTAAATCTTTGTTGAATGAGGTTGATGCAGTTATTTTTTCTGACTATGGCAAGGGTGGTTTAACTCATGTCACGCAAATGATTGCTGCAGCAAAAGCAGCCGGTAAATTTGTGCTGGTTGACCCTAAAGGGGATGACTACAGCAAGTACCAATCAGCTTCAATGATCACCCCTAACCGTGCAGAACTTCGTCAAGTTGTTGGGCGCTGGAAAGATGAAGCAGATTTAACAAAGAAAGCACAATCATTAAGAGAAACATTAAAGCTTGATGCCTTACTTTTGACTCGATCTGAGGAAGGCATGAGTTTATTCACTGCCAATGGTGTTGAGCACGTCAAGGCTCAAGCCAGGGAAGTATTTGATGTCTCAGGCGCTGGTGATACAGTCATTGCCACCATGGCGGTTGCTTTGGCTGCGGGTTGGGCGCCTGGTAAGGCCATGGCATTAGCTAATAAAGCCGGTGGTATCGTGGTGGGTAAACTAGGAACAGCAACTGTTTCATTAGAGGAATTGCAATGACATACATTGTGACTGGCGCAGCAGGATTTATTGGCGCAAACATTGTTCAGGGTTTGAATGCCCGAGGTATCAAAAACATCATCGCCGTCGATGAATTAAAGCCGGCTGATAAATACCGCAATTTAGCTGATTTAGAGATTGCTGATTACTTAGATAAATCAGAATTTATAGCAGCGTTTTCCAAAGGTCATTTTGGTAAGGTCACTGCAGTATTCCATGAGGGAGCTTGCTCAGACACCATGGAGACTGATGGTCAATACATGATGGCGAATAACTACCGTTACTCAATTGATCTATTGGATATTTGCACAGAGCATCACATACCTTTCTTGTATGCATCATCTGCAGCCACATATGGTGGTTCTGACGTATTTAAGGAAGATCGTCAATTTGAAAAGCCGTTGAACGTCTATGGCTACTCTAAGTTCTTATTTGATCAAGTGGTGCGCCAACGATTGCAAGATGAAGCCACTACTGCCCAAGTAGTTGGATTCAGGTACTTTAACGTTTATGGGCCTAGAGAGTCGCATAAGGGTCGCATGGCTTCGGTTGCTTTCCATCACTACCATCAATTCAAGGAAGCCAATTTGGTTAAATTGTTTGGTGAATACGATGGCTACAAAGAAGGTGAACAAAAGCGAGACTTTGTATCTGTTGAAGATGTGGTCAAGGTGAATTTATTTTTCCACGATCATCCTGAAAAGAGTGGCATATTCAATTTGGGCACAGGTCGTGCACAACCATTCAATGATGTGGCTAAATCAGTGATCAACTCGCTGAGAAAAATTCATGGACATGCTGAGATGTCTTTATCTGAATTAGTCGATGAGAGATTGCTTGAGTACGTGCCATTCCCAGATGCTTTGAAAGGTAAATACCAATCATTCACTCAGGCTGATTTAACAAATTTGCGAGCAGCAGGTTATCAAGAAGACTTCCTAACTGTTGAGCAGGGTGTCAGCAAATATATGACATGGCTGTCAGATAATTCTGATTTTCTTGCACAGCCCATGTAATCACTTAAAAAACGTCAACCACCCAGTGGTCGACTCGTTATGAAAGAGCTCCATCAATCGATGGAGCTTTTTCTTTAAAGGAGTCTGAATGTTTTTAAAAGTATTACAACCAGTCATTAACTTCATCATGGCCGCATTTGTGGGGCTATTCTTATTCAGCGGTCATGCCTATGCCAAGGTCGAAATTAATTCGGCTGATCAGGCAGCCTTGGAGTCTGTGCGAGGTTTGGGGCCATCTAAAGCAAAGGCCATTTTGCTGGAGCGAAAAAAGAATGGGCCATTCAAAGATGCGACTGATCTTCATACCAGGGTCAAAGGCATTGGAGAGAAAACTGTTGAGCGCTTGATGCAAAATGGTTTAACCATTAACAACAAAACCGTTGCCGGTCCAAGCAAAGATAAGTCTTCGACCAGCAGCAAAGAAGCATCATCTAAAAGATCCGCAGATAAAGAAAAAGAATCCACCAAAAAAGCGAAGTCAGAAAAAGCGGGCACAGAAAAAGCCGCCAAACAAAGTAGAAAAACTAAAGAAGACTCAAAGGAGGGTAAGCAAAATAATCAGAAAGGTAGAGAAGCTTCCTAAGCCTATAAGCTTATAAGTAATTGGCATATGACCTTGTTCAAAATACATTAAGATAGGGGTCATATGTCTACCTCACGTCCAAACTATCCGACCATTGCCCAAACTGTTGGCCATACACCCTTGGTGCGTTTACAGCGCATACCTGGACCAGGCAATGCAGAACGAAATAACGTTATTTTGGGCAAGCTAGAGGGTAATAATCCAGCTGGTTCGGTCAAAGATCGACCAGCTTTATCCATGTTCATGCGCGCTGAAGAGCGTGGTGATATCAAGCCTGGTGATACTCTGATTGAAGCAACCAGTGGTAATACTGGCATTGCTCTGGCCATGGTGGCAGCTATCTTGGGTTATAAGATGATTTTAGTGATGCCTGAGAATCAAAGTATTGAACGTCGCCAAAGTATGGCAGCCTATGGTGCTGAATTGATTTTGACTCCGGCCACAGGCGGTATGGAGTACGCAAGAGATTTTGCGGAGCAATTACAAAAAGATGGCAAGGGGAAAATCCTTGATCAATTTGGTAATAAAGATAATCCCAAGGCTCATATCGAATCAACAGGTCCTGAAATTTGGGAGGACACTCAAGGTCAAGTGACGCACTTCATTTCTGCGATGGGTACTACTGGAACAATCACTGGTGTATCAGTCTATTTAAAAGAAAAGAATGCCAACATTCAAATCATTGGTGCTCAACCAGAAGATGGTTCTCAAATACCAGGAATTCGTAAATGGTCGCCGGAATATATTCCTAAAATTTATGCGGATGCAAAAGTTGATCGCATCGAATACGTCAGTCAGGCAGCAGCAGAAGACATGGCTCGTCGCTTAGCGCGGGAAGAAGGTATTTTTTGCGGTATCTCCGCCGCAGGTGCCTTAGTTGTTGCTTTGAGAGTGGCAGAAAGAATCGAAAATGCCACGATTGTTTTCATTGTCTGTGATCGCGGTGACCGCTATCTATCAACGGGTGTTTTCCCCGCTTAATTGAACAATCGATAACTGAGCTACAGCTAAGTTGCAACTAAGCAAGCAGTATCGATTTAAATCATGGTGATCTTAAGGTGACCCTATTGTCACCCTATTGGTTAGCTGGCTTGTTACTTTTCTTGGCGGGCTTTTTAGTATTCTTGGGCTTCTTCGTTGCTTTTTTAGCAACATCACCAGCTGGTCTCACGTCATCTAAAGCTTCAGCAAATTCTGCGACCGATTGGGCATAAAAGAAGCTGCGGTTGTAATCACAAATGGCTAAGAAGTTGCGCAGGCCAATCACGTAGCGAACCTCAGTGCCACCGTTATTGCCAGGACTTGGTAGATCCACAATGAGGCTTGGTGTATTCGCTGGCAATGAGCTTTGTTTTAATAAGCCTTGGTTGATGAGGTCGCCTAATTGAAGCTTTGCTTTTGGTTCTCCATCAGCTAAACGTGCCGCATTATCTTGAGCAGTTTGGTTGCTTTCAATCTCAAGGTAAATGGGCTCATCTTGAATCCAGCCATGCACCTTGAGGAAGTTCGCAACGCTGGCGATAGCATCTTCAGGCGAATTTCTTAAATCAATCTTCCCATCCTTATTTCCATCTACAGCAAAGCGCCTGATGCTGCCTGGCATGAATTGAGGTAAACCAATGGCGCCAGCATATGAACCTGTTTGATTTAAGCAAGTCTTGAATGCTTTTGCTTGACGGTTCTCTGCCCAGCACAGCAGGACTAAATCTTCTAATTGATTCTTAAAGAGAGTTTCTCTGGCAAGTTTATTAGGCGCGTTAGGGTAGTCAAATCCAAGGGTGCTGAGAGAGTCTCGAACTGAAAAGCCGCCCATGTGGCGTCCATAAATGGTTTCAACACCGATGATTGAGACAATGATTTCTGCTGGGATGCCAGTTTCTTTTTCTGTTTTTTCAATGAATACACGATGAGTTGCCCAAAACTTCTGACCCGCAGCTAAACGTCTAGGCTCAACAAACCTGCTTCGATAAACTCTCCAGTTTTTCTGAAAGCCCGGCGGCGGAGGCATCACCAGTTTTTTGATCGATGGAATTGCTTTTGTGTCATCAAAAGCACGCTTTAAATCACTCATCGGAATTTGATGTTTTTTAGAC
>JBJOKN010000052.1:0-6590 GCA_046046075.1 Pseudomonadota bacterium | reverse complement strand
ATCATTGATGCTGAAGCCAAAGGCGAATATCTCTATAACCCATTCAGCTTGACACCAGATGATCCTGAGCCTCTACACAAAGCGCCAGTCATTGTGATTGTGATTGATGAGTTGGCTGACCTGATGATGGTGGTTGGTAAGAAGATTGAAGAGTTGATTGCTCGTATCGCACAAAAAGCTCGTGCGGCGGGTATTCATTTGGTCTTGGCAACGCAGCGTCCAAGCGTTGATGTGATTACTGGCTTGATCAAAGCCAATGTACCAACCCGTATTTCATTCCAAGTTAGCAGCCGCATTGATAGCCGCACGATTCTTGATCAGCAAGGCGCTGAAAGTTTATTAGGTATGGGTGATATGTTGTACATGGCACCTGGTACTGGTCTGCCAATTCGTGTTCATGGTGCTTTTGTTACTGATGATGAAGTGCATCGCGTGGTGACTTGGCTCAAAGAGAAAAATGGCGAATCCAATTACATTGATTCAATCTTGGAGCCTCAATCTGAAATGGACTCAGGCTCTGGTGAGGCATCTGCCAGTGGTGAAGCTGATCCTTTATATGATCAGGCGGTTGCCATCATCTTGGAAAACAAACGAGCTTCAATTTCATTGGTTCAGCGTCATTTGCGCATTGGTTACAACCGGGCTGCAAGATTGCTAGAGGACATGGAGCGCGCCGGGCTTGTTTCTAAAATGGGCAGCAACGGCAACCGAGATATCTTGGTTCGCGCTCCAAGTGACAATTAAGTTTGCGCAAATTAAAAAATCAAAGTAGGCAAGTCTCAGTTGAATATCCATGAACAAGATGGTTTGTATGAACTTTAAAAACTTCGCTTTTTCAGCTTTCTTCGGTGTTGCATGTTTCATTGCGCCATCCGTTTTTGCAGATGAAGGTATTAAGCAATTCAAACAATTTATTTCAACTGTTAATAATGCTGAAGGTGAATTCACTCAGCAGCAGATCAGAGCTGCTAAACAAGGTGAGTCTCAGCCCAAGGTTTTGCGTAAAAGTCAGGGTCGTTTTATTTTTCAAAGACCAGGTAAATTTGTTTGGGAAACCATCAAACCTTTTGAGCAAAAAGTAATTGCTGATGGTCAGAAGTTATTGCTTTGGGATAAAGATCTGAATCAGTTGACTGTGCGTCCGGCGAGCAAAGGTTTGAGTGCTAGTCCTGCTGCGATTCTTTTTGGTGGGGCTAATGCAGAAGAGTATTTTGATTTAATCCCTGGTGGTGAAAAAGGTGGCATGTTTTGGGTGGAATTAAAGCCCAAAGCCACTGGCGGTTCTGGTGATTTACCTTACAGCAGAATTGGTGTTGGAATGACGAATGGTCTTCCTGCTGGCTTAGAGCTTCACGATAACTTTGGTACGATTGTGCTGATTAATCTGAGTAAAATTCGTACAAACATTAATCTGTCGCCAAATACATTTAAATTTTCACCCCCTGCTGGCGCAGATATATTGAACGTGCAGTAAACATAAAGCCATACAAATAAAGCAAGAACAACAAAGTAAGAACAACAAAGTAAGAACAACAGAGCAGCAAACTTAAAAAAGCATTGAGAAACTCATGATCGATATTCAGCTTTTACGCAAAGACCTTGATACCGTTGCCGCACGTTTGGCAGATCGTAAATTTATTCTGGATAAAGATACTTTTGTATCTTTAGAGTCTGACCGTAAACAAGTGCAAAGTCGTTCAGAAGAGTTGCAAGCCAAGCGCAATCAATTGGCCAAAGCTGTGGGCATGAAAAAAGGTAAAGGCGAGGACGCCAGTGCTGAAATGGCTGAATCCGCTGCAGTAAACCAAGAATTGCAGGCTCTCACTGAAAAACTCTCAGTAGTTCAAGCCCAGCTCAATAATTTTTTATTGAATATTCCTAATATTCCTCATGAATCTGTCCCGACAGGCAAGGATGAGTCTGGAAACCAAGAGGTTTTACGCTGGGGCGAGATTCCAACTTTTGACTTTCCTGTTAAAGATCACGTTGATTTGGCAACCCCACTCGGCTTGGATTTCGATAGTGCTGTGAAGTTGACCGGCTCACGTTTTGCTGTGATGCATGGACAGATTGCACGTTTGCACCGAGCTTTGGCTCAATTCATGTTGGATAACCACATTCAAATTGGTTATCACGAAGTCGCTGTGCCTTTCATTGTGAATGCGGATTCCATGAGAGGTACTGGTCAATTGCCAAAATTTGAAGCTGATTTATTCAAAGTGCCCAGAAAAGTTGGTGGAGATGATCAGGATGAATCAGTCGAAGCTGTTTATGAAAACTTCTACCTCATTCCAACTGCAGAAGTTCCTGTGACGAATTTGATGCGCGACACCATCACGCCATCTGAACAGTTGCCAAAGAAGTTTGTGGCGCACACACCTTGCTTTAGGTCTGAGGCTGGTAGCTATGGACGTGATACCCGCGGCATGATTCGCCAACATCAATTTGAAAAAGTTGAATTAGTACAAATCACAAAACCTGAAGCCTCTATGGTGGCTTTGGAAGAGTTAACAGCTCACGCTGAAGCGATCCTACAAAAATTAGAATTACCTTATAGAAAAGTACTCTTATGTACCGGTGATATGGGCTTTGGCAGCATTAAAACCTATGACTTAGAGGTTTGGTTGCCTGCTCAAAATACCTATCGCGAGATCAGCTCTTGTTCGAATATGGGCGATTTTCAGGCTAGACGCATGCAAGCTCGCTTCAAAACAGGACAAGATAAACCTGAGTTGGTGCACACGCTCAACGGTTCTGGTTTGGCTGTGGGTCGAACTGGTGTTGCGATTCTTGAGAACTACCAAGAAGCAGATGGCAGCATCAAGATTCCTAAAGCCTTGCAATCTTACATGGGTGGTTTAGAAAAGCTCACGCTTTAAAAAGGTGCAAGCCTTGAATTTATTGGGAATAAATCTGGTATAAGGCTGCAACCACCATAAAACATAGGTGAAACCCTAAAGAAGGTTATAAATACTAGCTCCCACAGTGATTATGTGATTTAATGTCATCAGTGCATCAGGAATAAGTTTTTAATTAAAAAAATATAACTGAATGTACATACTCCCAGTTTCTAAGTTGAAAGGTTAAAAATGAATAAAGCTGAATTAGTAGAAAAAATTGCAAAAGACGCAGACATTTCTAAGGCATCTGCTGAGCGTGTTTTGAACACATCAATCGATGCAATCATCAAAGCTGTTACTAAAGGCGACAAAGTTCAATTGATCGGTTTCGGTACATTCGGTTCAGGCAAGCGTGCTGCACGTGTAGGCCGTAACCCAAAGACTGGCGAAGCAATCAAGATTGCAGCTGCTAAGACTGTTAAGTTCACAGCTGGTAAAGCATTCAAAGACGCTGTAAACAAGCGCAAGTAATTTCTCTTCATGAGATTAAAAAAGGCTGCTTAGGCAGCCTTTTTTATTTCCTAAAACCGGTACTTTTGAAGTATCGGAACTGATTCAAGCATCTGAATTTATTCAGTCGAATCGTTTCTCAAGGCTAGTCAAGCCTATTTCTGCCAATAATTTTGATTTTCTTTCCCGGGCTTTTTGGCCAGGCAAATTCTTCTGTGTCGCAATGATCAGCTCATTTTTCATGGAATGCTCCCAGCCAACCAATTCAGTCACAGTGACATCATAGCCATGCGACTCTAATTGAAGGCAACGCAACACATTGGTGATGTGACTGCCAAATTCACGGGTATGAATAGGGTGGCGCCAGATTTCAGATAATTCATTTTTAAGTGATTGAGCTTTTGTCTTTCTCAATGCTGCGGCTAACTCTGCCTGACAGCATGGAACCAGCACAACATGCTTGGCCTTTTTGGCAAAGGCGAAGCGAATAGCGTCATCGGTGGCGGTATTGCAAGCATGTAAAGCGGTGACCACATCAATTTCATCAGGAAGAAGCTTTGAATTTAGCGACTCTTCAGCACTCAAATGAAGAAATTGCATGTTTGAAAAATTCAGACGAGTTGCTAAATCTTGAGATTTCTTGACCAATTCTTCGCGAACCTCTATGCCATAAATGGTCGATGGTTTTTCTTGCAGCTTGCAAAAAAGATCATTCAGAATAAATCCCAAATAAGACTTGCCAGCACCATGATCCACGATGCTTAACTGATCTTTGCGATTTAAAACCTCTTGAAGTAATGGTTCAATGAATTGAACCAAGTGATAAACCTGCTTTAACTTTCGGCGGGTGTCTTGATTGAGCTTCCCGTCACGAGTAAGGATGTGCAATTCTTTGAGAAGTTCAATGGATTGGGTCGGTCTGATCTCGTGTTTTTGTGAGGCGACATCTTTTTTTGATGATGAATCGATCATGGCGTCTGAGCGGTTTTTCAACCGTTGTAAATCCTTGTTGGTATTCAATTAATGCCAGTTTTGGCGCTCTAAACTAAACTATAGGGCTATTTGATTGAAAAGCCTATGAATTACAGTAACGATATTGTCCGCGAAGTCGCAAGACGCAGGACTTTTGGCATTATTTCTCACCCTGATGCCGGTAAAACAACCCTGACAGAGAAGCTCTTGATGTTCTCTGGAGCCATCCAATTGGCGGGAACTGTTAAAGCTCGTAAAAGTGGTCGACACGCCACTTCTGACTGGATGGAAATCGAAAAGCAACGCGGTATTTCTGTGGCCAGCTCAGTCATGCAGTTTGAATACCGTGATCATGTGGTCAATCTCTTAGATACACCAGGCCACCAAGACTTTTCTGAAGATACTTATCGCGTTTTAACCGCTGTGGATTCTGCATTGATGGTGATTGATGCTGCTAAGGGTGTTGAAGAGCAAACCATCAAGTTATTGAATGTTTGCCGCATGAGAAACACCCCCATCATCACTTTCGTGAATAAGATGGACCGTGAAACCAGAGATCCAATGGAATTACTGGATGAGCTCGAATCTGTTTTGAAGATTGAGTGTGCGCCAGTGACATGGCCGATTGGTATGGGTAAAAATTTCCGTGGCGTGTATCACTTGATCAACGATGAAATTCTTTTATTTGCTGCTGGTAATGATCGCGCTGATCAAGAGTTTCAGGTGATGAAGGGCATTGATAATCCAAAGCTTCATGAGATGTTCCCTGATGAAATGGCTCAACTCAAAATGGAAGTGGAGTTGGTGCAAGGTGCATCCCATCCATTTAATTTAGAGCGTTTCTTGGGTGGTTTACAGACCCCTGTATTTTTTGGTTCAGCCATCAATAACTTTGGTGTCAGAGAGATTCTGAATGCTTTATTAGATTGGGCGCCAGGTCCGAGAGAGCGCAATGCAACGGTCAGATCCGTGGACCCAAGAGAAGATAAGTTCAGTGGCTTTGTATTCAAGATTCAGGCCAATATGGATCCGGCTCATCGAGACCGCATTGCATTCTTGCGCGTTTGCTCAGGTAAGTTTGAGCGTGGCATGAAAATCAACCACCTGCGCATCAATCGTGATGTGAAGGTATCAAACGTTGTGACATTCATGGCATCTAGTCGTGAGCAAGTGGAAGAAGCCTATGCTGGCGACATCATTGGCTTGCCTAACCACGGTAATATGCAAATTGGTGACAGCTTTTCTGAAGGTGAAGTCTTGCAGTACACCGGCATTCCATACTTTGCCCCAGACTTTTTCAGAATTGCCCGCATTCGCAATCCAATGAAAATCAAGCAACTTCAAAAGGGTCTTCAGCAGTTGGGCGAAGAGGGTGCCGTGCAGGTATTCAGACCTTTGAACAGCAGTGATTTGATTCTTGGTGCTGTGGGTGCTTTGCAGTTTGAAGTGGTTGCTAGCCGTTTAATGAACGAATATGGTGTTGATGCTGTTTTTGATACAGCCAGCATTAACTGCGCTCGTTGGGTGACTTGTGAAGATAAAAAAATGATGAGTGATTTTCAGAACTCATCAGCAGGCCATCAGTTAGCTTTAGATGCTGCAGATAATTTGGCTTATTTGGCCAACTCTGCGGTTAACTTGAGAGTGACTCAAGAGCGTTGGCCTCAAATTGTCTTCCATGAGACCAGAGAACACGCCAGCAAGCTTTCTTGATATTTCTCGAATAAATTCCATCGGCTATCCCATCAGCGCACATTAGATATTCAAGTTACCATTGATCATGCCTAAAACTCCTGCTACCGATTCTTTGCCTGTCGTCATCATTGGCGCAGGTTTGGCAGGCTTAACGGTTGCTCTAGAGCTAGCTGATACTCGTCAGGTCATCATCATGGCCAAGCGAGGTTTATCAGAATCAGCCACTGCCTGGGCTCAGGGTGGCATCGTCGGTGTTTTAGATCAGCAAGACAGCGTGGATGCGCATGTCAAAGATACAGTCGAAGCTGGTGCTGGTTTGGTGGTTGAATCCACTGCTAGATACATTGCTGAAAGAAGTGCTGATGCAATTGATTGGTTAGTTGATCAAGGTGTTCCTTTTACAACTGACCCCCAAGGCCCTAAAGGTCTTCATTTGACCCGAGAGGGTGGGCACAGCCATCGTCGCATTGCTCACGCTGCAGATGCCACAGGTAAAGCGATTCATGAAGTATTGCTAGATAAGGCAAAAGCTCATCCAAACATTCAGTTATTTGAACGCTGGATGGCTTTGGA
>JBJOKN010000183.1:0-2972 GCA_046046075.1 Pseudomonadota bacterium | reverse complement strand
TTTGGTGGGTCGGGCGAGACTCGAACTCGCGACCAACGGATTAAAAGTCCGCTGCTCTACCGACTGAGCTACCGACCCAATCTTGCAAAAAAGAAGATTATAGCGGACTTTTTAAATTAGAGCTAGATTTGCCTACTTTTAGCCACTGGTGGGTTCTTGGCAAAGTAGTTGCGAATGCCTCGCAGAATGGCTTGAGCAATCTGTTCTTGGTACTGATGATCATTTAAACGAGCTTCTTCTTCAGGATTACTGATGAATGCGGTCTCTATCAAAATCGATGGAACATCGGGTGCCTTGAGAACGGCAAAGCTCGCTTGTTCAACTTGTGGTTTATGAAGTTTTGCAAAGCCACCAATTTGTTTTAAAACAGCATCACCAAGCTTTAAGCTGTCTTTGATCTGGGCTGTGGTTGACATATCGAGAAGTAATTGCGCAACTTGTTTGTCTTGTGTCTTGATGTTCAAGCCACCAATCAAGTCAGCACTATTTTCTTTATTGGCCAGCCATCTGGCTGCCGTGCTGGTTGCTCCTTGTTGAGAGAGAGCAAATACCGAAGCACCGCGTGCATGAGGTTTGATAAAAGCATCCGCATGAATTGATACAAATAAATCTGCTTGAACGCGGCGCGCCTTATTGACGCGCACATGCAATGGCACAAAGTAATCGCCATCACGCGTTAAGTAGGTACGCATATCTGGTTCTGCTTCAATCTTCTGCTTTAGTCTGCGCGAGATGGCCAATACGATGTCTTTTTCTCGAGAACCTCTTTTGCCAATGGCACCTGGATCCTCACCACCATGACCTGGATCAATCGCAATGGTCAAAAGTCTGCGATGAGTTGGTTTACTGGCTTTGCTGTCAGGTTTGGCAATTTCATTTGGTTTATTGGCTTCTGCTTTTTGAGCTTCTCGTCGAGCAATTGCACCAATCGGGTCATCAGCATCTAAGGCAGCTTCTTTTTTGGCGCTTTGACGGACCAGTTCCATCAATGGATCGTGAGCCACGGTTGGGTATAGGTCAAAGACCAAACGATTCTGATAGTTGCCCACAGGGTCTAAAGTAAACAGCTGTGGCTGAATACTTTCTTTCAGATCAAAAACCAAGCGAACAACTTTGGGTTGAAATTGACCAACACGAACTTGAGCAATATATGGGTCGTTGCTATTAACTTTTGCCACCAATTCTTTGATGGTGTTATTGAGTTCAAGGCCTTCAACGTCCACCACCAAGCGATGTGGATTGGTCAGAAGTTGATGGCTGACCTTTAATGCTTGATCTGACTCCAGAGTGACGCGCGTGTAGTCCTCAGCTGGCCAGATACGAACTGCCACCAGTTTTGCGCCCCAAGCAATTTGACTGGGGCCTAAAAAAATCAGCGCGCTGGTTTGAGCAATTCTTTTGAGAAGCTCGCGGCGCTTAAGTCTATTTGTGCGATTGCCACCAATGAATCTCATGTTTCTTGAAATCCTTTGATCAGTTCATCACCAATATCTGATTGACTGGTGATCATGAGTGTTCGAGTTTCATCATCATTGGTCGATAAAGAGATGATCCAGTCAGCCTTAGGTAGTGTGCCTTCTGCCTTTTCTGGCCATTCAACCACGCAAATACATGGTTCGCTGAAAACATCTCTGAACCCGGCGTCCATCCATTCTTTGGCATAACTCATGCGATACAAATCAAAGTGATGAAAAGGCAGAGTTGTTTTTGCTAATTCATTTGTGTTGTTTTTTGCGTTGATATTCAATTGATAGGGCTCACATAAACCATAGGTGGGGCTTTTGACTTTGCCTGTATGCCCTAATGATCGAAGAATGTGTCTGGTCAGAGTAGTTTTGCCAACACCAAGATCGCCTAGCAAAGAAAAATGAAGGGCTTTGTTCAAATCATTATTTTTAACGTGGAACAGTTTTTGTTCTTTTGTCATTGGGCCCTACAATCTCATCATGGAGCAAAAATGGTGACTCAAGCCCAAGCAGCCAAAGATGATTTCATCCAAGATATTTCTTGGTTGAGGCGTGAGGCCATTGACTTGGGATTTGGCGATATCAGAGTTTCTGACACAGATTTGAGTGTGGCAGGACCAAGATTGAAAGAGTGGTTGGATGCAGGTCGTCACGGTGATATGAATTATATGAGGGAGCGGGCTCATTTGCGACTCAACCCTCAAGAATTGCAGCCTGGCACCGTTCGGGTTCTGACCGTTCGCATGGATTACTTGCCCGACACCTCTGAAATGCGCCAAGCCGTGGATTGGCGCAATAAAGAAGTCGACCGGTGGAATCAGCCTGATCAGGCAGTGGTGGCAATCTATGCCAGAGGCCGTGACTATCACAAGGTGCTGCGCCAGCGTTTGCAATCCTTGGCTGATGTGATTGAAAAAAAGATTGGTCCTTATGGTTATAGGGTATTTGTTGATTCTGGTCCGGTCATGGAAGTTGAGCTAGCCAATAAATCAGGTTTGGGTTGGCGAGGTAAACATACCTTGTTACTCAATCGTGAAGCAGGATCGATGTTTTTCTTGGGGGAGATCCTGGTTGATGTGCCATTCCCTGTTGATGAACCAATCACCAGTCATTGTGGCGAATGTTCTGCTTGTATCAATATTTGCCCAACTCAAGCCATCACAGCTCCTTATCAATTAGACGCACGGCGTTGTATTTCATATTTGACGATTGAGCATCAAGGGTCTATTCCTGTGGAGCTAAGACCATTGATGGGCAATCGAGTTTACGGGTGTGATGATTGTCAGTTGGTCTGTCCGTGGAACAAATTTGCTCAACTGAGTTCAGTGCCTGATTTTTTACCAAGGCATGGTTTAGAACATGCTGACCTATTGAATTTATGGTCTTGGTCAAAAGACGATTTTTTATCTAAGCACGAGGGCAGTCCCATTCGTAGGATTGGGTATCAATCTTGGAGGCGTAATCTTGCTGTGGGTATGGGTAATGCTCTGAGAGCATCAAACATGG
>JBJOKN010000051.1:0-7733 GCA_046046075.1 Pseudomonadota bacterium | reverse complement strand
TCTTTAGAAATAAAGTTACCTTGAACCATGTCTGGTCTGTATGGTTTTAAGACCTTACCCAGTTTGCTTTTGGAATCCTCAGAGAAAGTTGTCATACTTTTGCAAGCAGTCAAACCCACTAATGCGCAAGCCAATAAAACCCATTTGCCTAGAGTAAAAGCAGCGCCTGATGTATTTCTGATGTTTGAGTACATTTGCATAGTAAGCCGTGTCTTATAGAAACTTGATTTTACCGCTATGAGAAGCCTAGACCCCTAAATAATTTAGGGATGAGGGCTTTACTTGAATTAGTCGTCAAACCCTCAGTAGTCTAACTTGCTCTGGCTCTTTGCATATATCTAATATATTGATTTAATTATTAAATGAACCAATTAGCTTAAGTATTTTAAAAAGCTCTCCATTCTTCCAGCGGCAAGCCCTTCTCCTCTCTTATTTCATTAGATTTTGATATAAATTTTGCATACATCACATGCCAATGAAAATGATTTGTTTTTCTTTCTGATTTTTTGATTTTTCCTGCTTTTTCTGTTGGTTCTTTCATCTTTAGATCTTTCATTTATTCAATTGGATGGGTCATTTATTACCGACTTATTATTATACTTTTTATAAATAAATGATCCTTTAGGCCAGCATTTTAGATAAGGCCACTTCAAATAAACTTATAAATTGTTGTTTTATATAGGTTATTAGCTAACTTTAATAAGAAACCAACTTATTAAAGTATACTTTAATAAGAAAAAATTAATTAAAGAGATCTTTAATATGATAAGAGTTAGCGGACGTCTAGTAGAAACAACAACCCTAGGGGAATCCATTCAATCATTCATTCCCGAATCATTACCTCCACTGAACCCACCTGTGGATGAAGCTTGCTACACAAAACAAAACTTACTTGCTGAACACTCTCTTGCTCAACTTTCGGGAGTAACGGGTCTTGCGCCATCAATAGATTGGCTTCTTTACGGTGCAATCAGAAAAGAGGCTCTATTAACGTCACTGATTGAAGGTACTCAAGCCACTCTTACGGATTTATTTAATGAGGAAGCTGGCTTAGACATTAGCAATAACGAGGACATTGAAGAAGTTACCAATTACATGAAAGCATTCAAGTATGTTCGTGATAACTTGAAAAGCGAGAATGGGTTACCCATTAGCGTTCGCTTGCTATGTAACGCACATCAATTGTTATTGGATGGTGTTCGAGGTGCAGGCAAACAACCTGGCGAGTTAAGAAAATCTCAAAACTGGATTGGTGGGAACAAACCAAGAAATGCGGTTTTTGTTCCACCCCCACCAGAAAAAATTACTGAACTACTTGGTGAATTGGAAAAATTTATTCACAGTGGGGATGAAAATTTGCCGCCTTTGGTAAAAATTGCATTGATTCATGCTCAATTTGAAACCATACATCCATTCTTGGATGGTAATGGACGAATTGGTCGCTTGCTAATTGCAGCCTTAATGGAGCACTATGGCCTTTTATCAGAACCACTCCTTTATTTGAGTGCTCACTTAAAAGAACATCAATCTGAATATTACAAATTACTTAATGGAGTGCGATCAGATGGCAACTGGGAAGCATGGATTGACTTCTTTTTAGAAGGTGTTGCGGTAGCAGCAAATAAAGCAAAAGAAAACATCATTGATATAGCAGAGCAAATCGCCAGAGATAAAAAAATACTACTAACTTCAGACGAAGTAAATTCAAGTTGTATTAGATTATTTGAACTGCTTCCAGTCATGCCAAGATTTACTATCGAACGCATTAAGACAGAGCTGGGCGTATCATTTCCAACAGCAAATGCTGCCGCAAAGTTATTAAATAAATTAGGAATCATCAAGGAAATAAGTGGCCGAAGCAGAAATAGAAGTTTCAGTTATGAAGCTTATATTCAACTGATTTCACAGTAAGAAAAAACGCCCTTATAAAAGGGCGTTTAAATTTGCAAAGCAAAAAATCAATCGCTTATTTCGCAGCCATCAATGCCTTGGTTGCATTCAACATCTGGCAGCTATAACCCCACTCGTTGTCATACCAAGCAAGGATTTTGACCAATTTGCCATCTTTAGACACACGCGTTTGAGTGCTGTCAAAAATACTTGGGCGTGGGTCGTGATTGAAATCAATAGAAACCAAAGGCAAGGTGTTGTAACCCAAGATACCTTTTAATGGACCGCTCTCGCTGGCCTTCTTGATGAGTTCATTCACTTCTTCCACAGTAGTGGCCTTGCTTGGTGTGAATGTCAAATCAACCACAGACACGTTGATTGTTGGTACACGCATCGCGAAACCATCAAACTTACCTTGCAACTCTGGCAACACCAAACCAACTGCTTTAGCAGCACCTGTTTTGGTAGGAATCATGCTCATCGTTGCTGAACGGGCACGACGCATATCCTTGTGATACACATCCGTTAGAACCTGGTCATTGGTGTAGGCATGAATCGTGGTCATCAAACCTGATTCAATACCAATGGAGTCCAACAATGGTTTAACAACTGGCGCCAAACAATTCGTTGTGCAGCTTGCATTTGAAACCACTTGATCAGTGGCCTTCAAGACTTGGTGGTTCACGCCATAAACAATCGTGGCATCCACATCTTTCTCACCAGGAGCAGAAATAAGAACCTTCTTAGCGCCTTGCTGAATGTGAACCATGGCTTTTTCTTTTGAAGTAAAAGCACCTGAACACTCTAAAACAACATCAACACCCAAATCACCCCAAGTTGTTTCTAAAGGATTGCGTGTTGAAAAAATCTTGATGCGGTCACCATTGATCACCATGTGATCGCCATCTACAGTCACAGTGCCTGGGAAACGACCATGCGCTGAATCATATTGGGTTAAGTGAGCATTGATATCAATACCACCTAAACCATTGATTGCTACTACTTTGATGTCATCGCGCTTCTCTTCGTAAATGGCGCGAACCACCATGCGACCAATACGACCATAACCGTTAATTGCGACTTTGATTGTCATAACAACTCCCTTTATTTAAATTCTTAAAATCTCTTTTTCAGCTTCAGCTGTGATGTTTTTTTGTGTTCTGTTTTCTATTTTTGGTTTTTTGTTTTCTTGATTCTTTTTTCAAATGCATTGACGTACTGTTTTAGCCACTGACTCAGCGGTCAAACCAAAGTGCTTGTACAAAACACCAGCTGGAGCTGATTCACCAAAAGTATCGACACCATGCACTGCTGCACAGGCATACTTCCACCAGTAATCAGTCACACCCGCTTCAATCGCAATACGTGGCAAACCTTCTGGCAACACTGAATCTTTATAAGCTTTGCTTTGGCGATCAAACACCGTCGTTGATGGCATCGACACGATGCGCACCGCAATACCTTCTTGTTTTAAAAGTTCTGCTGTTTCTAGAGCAATTGCAACTTCAGAACCAGTAGCGATCAACACAGCTTGAGCATTCTTATCATCGCGCATCACGTAAGCACCCTTTTGGATTGCTTCAGTTTGCTTGGCATCGCGTTTAACGAATGGGCAATTTTGACGACTGAAAATCAAACTGGATGGACCGTTCTTACGCTTCACCGCATGGGCCCAAGCCACAGCACTTTCAGTGGTATCACAAGGACGCCATACATCCATATTCGGGATCAAGCGCAAGCTGGCCACGTGCTCAACTGATTGATGCGTTGGACCGTCTTCACCCAATCCAATGGAATCATGAGTGAACACAAAAATGCTGCGCAACTTCATCAAAGCAGCCATGCGCAAAGCATTGCGGCTGTAATCCGAGAAGGTCAAGAATGTCGCGCCAAACGGAATATAACCACCATGAAGTGCAATACCGTTCATGATCGCGCTCATACCGAATTCGCGAACACCATAATTGATGTGATTACCCCACTGGTCTGCACGAACTGCTTTGCACGTTGACCAGTTGGTTAAGTTTGAACCTGTTAAGTCAGCCGAACCACCCATGAACTCTGGCAACGCTGGGGCCAAAGCCTCAATCGCATTTTGACTGGCTTTGCGCGTAGCAATCGTTTCGGCTTTTTGCGCACAGGTATCTAGGTAAGCGTTAACAGTTTTATCAAAGTCACCTGGTAATTCTCCAGACATACGGCGCACAAACTCTTGAGCTTCTTTTGGATATTTGGCACGGTAAGCACCAAACTTGCTGTTCCATTCTGTTTCTAAATTAGCGCCTTTGATCTTTGCATCCCATGCTGCATAAACATCTGCAGGTATTTCAAAAGGACCGTGATTCCAACCAATCGCAGCACGTGTTGCGGCGATCTCTGCGGCGCCCAATGGCGCACCATGAACCTTGTCAGTACCGGCTAAGTTTGGAGAACCTTGACCAATTGAAGTCTTGCAACAAATGAATGTTGGTTTATCACTATTTTTAGCTTTCGCAATCGCAGCAGCCACGGCATCAGCATCGTGACCATTGATGTTACGAATCACATTCCAGCCATAAGCTTCAAAACGCTTCGGCGTATCTTCAGCAAACCAATTAACAACTTTGCCATCAATCGAAATACCGTTGTCATCCCACAAGGCAATTAATTTATTGAGCTTTAGAGTGCCCGCCAATGAACAAGCTTCATGACTCACACCCTCCATCAAACAACCATCACCTAAGAACACATAAGTGTGATGATCAACAATCTCTAAACCTGGGCGGTTGAACTCTTCTGCCAATAGCTTTTCAGCCAGCGCCATACCTACAGCATTGGTAATACCTTGACCCAATGGACCAGTGGTTGTTTCTACGCCTGGAGTGATGCCGTACTCAGGATGACCCGCTGTTTTGCTGTGCAATTGGCGGAAGTTTTTCAACTCCTGCATCGGCAAGTCGTAACCAGTTAAATGCAATAAGGCGTACAACAACATTGAGCCGTGACCATTCGAAAGAACAAAACGATCGCGATTCATCCATAATGGATTTTTAGGATTGTGTTTGAGGTGCTGCGCCCACAGTCCGACCGCAATCTCCGCCATACCCATTGGCATACCTGGATGTCCAGAATTGGCTTGCTGAACTGCATCCATTGCTAATGCACGGATTGCATTGGCCATATTTTTTTGCTGTGACGACATGTTTTTCCCTGCGGCTTGTTTTAGATGAAAGCCATTTTTCTGCCAAAAACGCAGAAAAAGTCCCTATCCCTCAAAACTCAGCATTTTATCATTGGCGCCTCATCGCTTATGATTGTTTTATGTCCCATTTTTATCTTCCTGGCCCTTGGCCAAAACCTGGCGTCGACATCAGTGATGAAATGATCCTGGATGTGAAGTTAGCCCATCATTTGCGGGTTCGCAGAATTGAACCGGGTGAGACATTTAAAGTCTTTGACGGCAAGGGTTTAACCGCCAATGCTTGCCTAGTAGCCCTGGATAAAAAGAATGCCGCCGTGCGCCTGTCAGAGATTTCAGAAAACCGCCGCACCGAGACAAAATCCCCCATCACCTTGGCTCAAGGCATGGCCAGCAGCGACAAAATGGACTGGTTGATTGAAAAATCGGTTGAATTGGGGATTGCTCATGTCATACCACTCCACACCGAACGCTCAGTGGTGAGATTGGATGGCGAACGTGCTGCCAAAAAAGCAGTCCATTGGGAAGGCATTTTGGTTGCCGCCTCAGAACAATCCGGCAGAACGGTGATTCCTCAATTGGCACCGGTACAAAATTTACCTTTGTGGTTAGCCAGTCTTAATCCACATGATCAAGCCTTGCGCATCATGCTGTCACCTCGCGCCGATCAAGCCATGCTGAGCGTTCTAAAACGCTGCACACCCCAAGCATTGACCTTACTGATCGGTCCTGAGGGTGGATTAAGTGAATCAGAAGAAGAACAAGCCAAACGTGCGGGGTTCATTCCAGTATCAATGGGTCAACGGATTCTTCGCACAGAAACTGCTGGCATTGTTGCCTTGTCTGCGATTCATACAATCTGGAATCAGTTTTAATAAAAATATGACATAAAAAAAGCCGCTAAGTTAACTAGCGGCTTTTTTATTTGATTTGATTTATTTGTTCTGATTTAACTCTGATTTGAGATCACGCGAACGAGTAAAACACTCTGCAAGAAACGCGACGATCAGCCCAAAACTCAACAGCATCTCTGAAAACATCTAAAAGAGTTTCACGTGCTTCTTTGTCAAACTTGTGGGTGCATGGCAAACCTTCAAGCACGATCACAAAACCAGGCTGCGGTCCTGAACGATCAATCAAAGTTGTCAATGAATCCAATAAGTTGTCAAAATTTTTCGCCTGCTGTCTTGGGAAGTAAAAACCCTTGGCAATGCGATCCAACACTTCTGACTTGGTAATAGCCTCAGTTGCATTGGCATAAATAAAGTGTTGACCCAATTCTTCCGCTGCTTCCATCAAATCGGCTGTTCTGAATGCACGGATTGACTGAACAATATTGGTGCGTACAGCGCGTAAAGCGGCTGTAGGGCCCGCTTCGCGCGCGGCAAGGGCGGTGCGCCAAGTGGGCGCAGTTTTTGGCCCTAAGGCCTGTGTATTGGCAACAGACGAGCTCAGATTGGCCAGAGCAGGCTGACCATAAAGATTGTTTTCTGAGATATTCGTCGTCATGATGGGGAGTAGAGTACCCTTTTTAAAATAAATATGTGAGCATTCGCTCACATATAGTATTTAAGAGTTATTTCTGCTGCGCTGCCTCTACAACTGCCAAGGTTGTCATGTTCACAATTCGGCGTGGTGTGGCTGACGGCGTCAAAATATGAACCGGTTTTGCTGCACCCAATAAAATTGGGCCAATCGCAATGCCGTTACCTGCAGCTGTTTTTAACAAGTTGTATGAAATATTGGCAGCATCGATGTTCGGCAAGACCAATAAATTGGCATCGCCCATCAAGGTTGAATCAGGCATGATTGATTTACGGATTGATTCGTCCAATGCGCAATCGCCGTGCATTTCACCATCCACTTTGAGTTCAGGTGCTTTTTCACGCAAGATCGCCAAGGTCTCGCGCATCTTCACAGCTGATGGAGCATCACTCGAACCAAAATTCGAATGTGACAACAAAGCAACTTTTGGCTCAATACCCAAAGCACGCAATTCTTTAGCAGCCAAAATCGTTAGCTCTGCCAATTGCTCAGCACTTGGATCAATGTTGATGTGGGTGTCTACCAAGAACACTTGGCGACCCGGCAAAACGAGTGCGTTCATGGCACCGTATGTTTTAGCTCCCGCTTCATGACCAATCACTTGATCGATGTAGTGCAAATGCGCCCCTGTTTGTCCGATCGTGCCGCAGATCAAACCATCTGCTTCACCTTTTTGAACCATCAAAGAACCAATCAAGGTGTTGCGACGACGCACTTCGAGGCGAGCATAAGACTCTGTCACACCTTTGCGCTCTGTCATGCGGTGGTAACTCTGCCAGTAATCGCGATAGCGATCATCTTGCTCAGGGTTACAAATCTCAACATCAACACCAGGCGTCATTCTTAAACCGAAACGCTCGATGCGACGCGTGATAACTGCAGGACGACCAATCAAAATTGGATTGGCAATCTTCTCGTCGATCAAGACTTGAACTGCTCTCAATACACGCTCGTCTTCACCTTCTGAGAAAACAATGCGCTTATTGCTCATCGGTACTTTTTTCGCAACAGAGAACAAAGGCTTCATGATCGTGCCAGAGTGGTACACGAACTGCTGCAACTGATCTTTGTATGCCGCAAAATCTTTGATCGGACGAGTGGCCACACCAGAATCCATCGC
>JBJOKN010000050.1:0-7056 GCA_046046075.1 Pseudomonadota bacterium | reverse complement strand
CATGGCAACAGTCAGTCGATCCTGAAATGACTTAACCGTTGGTTGAGATTGATTAAATCGATTCATGAGCCGTCAATTAAATTGGACGGTTGAGGTCAACATCAGTTGGCCTACGTTGTGGTGCCAACAATACGAAAACAGCTACTGGCCATAGCAGAGCTTCAATAAAGCCAGAAAAGAGGCTTGACCACGCCCAGAATGGAATTTCACCAGTAGCGATCCAGCGAATAATCAGTGGCCAAATGGACGCTGATATGAAAAGTGGCAAAAGGTGTAAAGCTTGTTGGATGCGCGTAAAGCCCATCACGCGCCTTTGCCAAAAAATACCAAAGTAAGCCACCAGCGGGTACATGAATGCGTATTGACCAAGTAAATTACCGTTGTGAACATCCATGACCAAGCCTAAACAAAACGCCCAAATCACACCGACTTTTCTTGGTTGATGAATGGTCCAAAACACCAAGCAGATCAATAACCAATCTGGCACCCAAGGAGCGTTGCCTAGCGGCAAAAAGTTCAGCAAGGTTGCAGCCAGCAAGCTAAAGGCAATAAACAGGGGGTTCGCAGGACGAAGGATGTAGCCGCTTTCAATCATGGCTTACCTCTGTATAAGCGATTAGATTTTGAGTCAGTTTCTTTGAAATTTTTACTTGCTTCTGGCTTAGGGCCGAATCCAGAATCATAGAAAAGAATCATCACGTGACGAAAGCGATTCACGCCACCGATGGGAGAGCAGTAAACATAAGCGAAATTCTTATCGACGTTACGTTCAATTTTATCGATAGTGGCCACTGCAAATCCCGGTGGATAGATGCCATCAATGCCAGATGTCATTAAGACGTCGCCCACTTGCAAATCGCTCACTGCGGCCATGTGTCGCAATTCAAGTGGTCGACCTCTACCATTTCCATGAAGGGCGCCTCTTAGGCCATTTCTGGCGACTTGAATCGGAATCACCATGTCTCTGTCATCTAACAAAGTCACTTCAGATTTGTTTTCCATGACTCGTACCACTTGACCAACAATGCCTTGGTGGTCTGAGACCGCTTGACCAAGAGAGATGTTGTCGGATGCACCACGATCAATCACCACTCTTTGAGACATCGGATTGGATGGGCTATAAAGGATTTGGGCAATCAAAATCTTGAAGCGAGCCTGTTCTTTGATGCCAATCAGTTTTCTCAATTGTGCATTTTCAGACATGAAAAGCTCTGACTGATTGGCTAGAAGTGTTAATTCGGCCACTCGTTTGGTGAGAAGTTCATTCTCAACCTCTAAAGAGCCTTTGCTGGTCAGGTAGTCGTAACTGCCGACCAAAGCATTCCGAGGCATTTGCATGGCATATTGAAATGGTGTGAGCAAATAGCTTGCCACTGAGCGAACTTCATTCAATGCTTTCAATTGATGGTCCATGACCATCAACAAAATGCTGAGCAAAAGACAGACAGCCAGCTTGATGAGAGCTGGCGTGCCTTGTTTGAAGAGAGGAGGAGGGCTAAGCTGCAATTAAATCTCTCTGCCTGCTTAGCAAACTTATTCTTGTGAGAATACGCCGCCTAGCTTGTCCATGCGCTCAAGCGCAATGCCTGAACCTCTGACCACGCAGGTCAATGGATCTTCGGCAATATGAACAGGAAGGCCAGTTTCCTCAAGCAATAAGCGATCTAGGTCGCGAAGCAAAGCGCCGCCACCAGTCAACATCATGCCGCGATCAGCAATGTCAGAAGCCAGTTCTGGAGGTGTTTGCTCTAAGGCTACCTTCACGGCCGTCACAATTTGATTCAACGGATCTGTCAGAGCTTCTAGAATTTCATTGCTGGTCACTGTGAAGCTGCGTGGGATACCTTCAGACAGGTTGCGACCACGGATTTCCATGTCTTTGACTTCTGAGCCTGGGAAAGCTGAGCCAATCGTTTTCTTGATGGCTTCAGAGGTTTGTTCACCAATCAGCATGCCGTAGTTACGGCGAATGTAATTAATGATGGCTTCATCGAATTTATCGCCACCAACACGGATAGAACCCTTATAAACCATACCGCCTAGGGACATCACGCCAACTTCAGTTGTACCGCCACCAATGTCCACAACCATTGAGCCAGAAGCCTCTGAAACCGGTAAACCGGCGCCAATCGCAGCAGCCATAGGCTCTTCAATCAAATAGACCTGTGAAGCGCCTGCGCCCAAGGCAGATTCGCGAATCGCACGTCTTTCGACCTGTGTAGAGCCGCAAGGCACGCAAATAATGATTCTTGGGCTTGGTTTGAGCAATTTGGTCTCATGAACCATTTTGATGAATTGCTTGAGCATTTGCTCGGTGATCGTGAAATCAGCAATAACACCATCTTTCATGGGGCGAATGGCCTCAATATTGCCTGGAACTCGACCAAGCATCTGCTTGGCTTCCTTACCTACGGCTAAAATAGTCTTTTTACCGTTCGGACCGCCTTCTTGACGAATCGCCACAACCGATGGCTCATCAAGGACAATGCCCTTATCACGCATATAAATAAGGGTGTTTGCGGTACCCAAGTCGATGGCTAAATCATTAGAAAAGTAATTGCGAAAGAGACCAAACATAATATAAGTAGGAAAATAGATTAATTAATACGTTAATGAACCCTTTAATGATACCGTAGCAGGACAAATGAATCTCGAAGATGTTAAGCGCATAGCGCATTTATCCCATTTATCGCTTTCTGAAGACGAGGCCAAGGCCACTTTGGCCCAGTTACAGAAAGTCTTCCATTTGGTGGAGCAAATGCAGGCTGTTAATACCGATGGTATTGAGCCTTTGGCCCATCCAATTGAACAAATTATGACCATTGCCCAACCATTGCGTGAAGACGTCGTCACAGAGCAAGATCAAAGAGACGCTTATTTAAAAAATGCACCAGCTGAGCATGATGGTTTATTTCTTGTGCCGAAGGTGATCGAATGAGTTGGCACACCAAAACAATTTCAGAATTATCAAAAGCACTTCATTCAAAAGAAGTTAGCAGCCAAGAGCTCGCAAATTACTTTTTAACTCGTATTGCTGACTCTAAAGAACTCAACGCATTTGTTGATGTGAATGTTGAGCAAACTTTGTTGCAAGCCAAGGCTGCTGATGCTCAATTGGCTGATGGTTCGGCAACTGCTTTGACAGGTGTGCCATTGGCACACAAAGATATATTTGTAACCAAGCACTGGAAGACAACGGCTGGTTCAAAAATATTGAATAACTATCTCAGCCCATTTGATGCGCATGTGGTTGCTGAGCTCGGGGTTGGTCGTGCAGGCATGGTTTGTTTGGGCAAGGTCAATATGGATGAATTTGCCATGGGATCTTCAAATGAAAGTTCTTATGCGGGCCCAACAAAAAATCCTTGGGATCTTTCTCGAGTACCTGGCGGCTCATCTGGTGGTTCTGCTGCAGCGATTGCTGCGGGCTTAGCACCTGCCTCAACAGGAACTGATACTGGCGGATCAATTCGTCAACCGGCAGCTTTTTGCGGTATCACTGGTATTAAGCCGACCTATGGTCGAGTCTCACGCTACGGCATGATCGCTTACGCGTCTTCTCTTGATCAAGCCGGCCCAATGGCAAAGACGGCAGAAGATTGCGCCATCATGCTAAATGCCATGGCAGGACACGATGCGAAAGATTCCACTTGTTTAGATCGTGCCAAAGAAGATTACACAAAAGCACTTGGTAAAACATGGTCTGGCCAGCCAGGCTTGCCACTCAAAGGTTTAAGAGTTGGATTGCCTAAAGAATATTTTGGTGATGGCTTGAGCGCAGATGTTAGAACAGCTGTGGATGCGGCGATTGATCAATTGAAAAAAATGGGCGCCGAATGCGTTGCCGTGACTCTTCCAAAGACGGAGTTATCGATACCGGTTTATTACGTATTGGCACCCGCAGAAGCTTCGAGTAATTTGAGTCGTTTTGATGGTGTTCGCTATGGACATCGCGCAGCAGAGTACAGCGATTTATCAGACATGTACAAGCGCTCCAGATCAGAAGGTTTTGGTGCAGAAGTAAAACGCAGGATCATGATTGGCGCCTATGTTTTGTCGCACGGTTATTACGATGCATATTACTTAAAGGCACAGAGAATTCGTCGCATCATTGCGCAAGATTTTCAAAATGCATTTGATACATGCGACATCATCGTTGGCCCAGTTGCGCCGAATGTGGCTGGCAAGCTTGGTGAAAAAGTTTCAGATCCAACACAAATGTATTTAGAAGATATCTACACACTTTCGCCAAATTTAGCGGGCTTACCCGCAATGAGTGTGCCTTGTGGTTTTGGTAATCATGGCATGCCAGTTGGTTTGCAGTTAATTGGTAATTACTTCTCGGAAGCTGCTTTGCTACAAGTGGCACACGCTTATCAACAAGAGACGAATTGGCATCAAGCACAGTCACCTTTTGCTGTGAAAGGTGGTGCGTGATGAAATGGGAAGTCGTGATTGGCATGGAAACCCATGCACAACTAAGAACAAATTCAAAAATATTCAGTGGCGCATCGATTGAGTTTGGCGCTGAGCCAAATAGACAAGCATGTGCAGTTGATTTGGCTTTGCCGGGCGTTTTACCTGTTTTAAATAAGGGGGCGGTTGCCCATGCTATTCGTTTTGGTTTAGCTGTTGGCGCACACATTGCCCCATTGAGTATTTTTGCGCGCAAGAATTATTTCTATCCTGATTTGCCCAAGGGTTATCAAATCAGTCAATTCGAAATTCCTGTGGTCCAAGGCGGCAAGATTCACATTGTGTTGGATGGCGAGGCTAAGACCGTTCAATTAACCAGGGCACACTTAGAAGAAGATGCTGGCAAATCTTTACATGAAGATTTTCGAGGTCCTCATGGCGAATCTTCCAGTGGCATTGATTTAAATCGTGCTGGTACTCCTTTATTGGAGATTGTTACAGAGCCAGACATGAGAAGTGCTGCAGAAGCTGTGGCTTATGCAAAAGCGTTGCACAGTCTGGTGGTTTGGTTGGGCGTTTGCGATGGCAATATGCAAGAGGGCTCGTTCCGCTGTGATGCCAACGTTTCTGTTAGACCAGTTGGTCAAAAAGAGTACGGCACCCGCTGCGAAATCAAAAATTTAAATTCATTCCGCTTTTTGGAAGAGGCAATTCAATACGAGGTTCGTCGTCAGATTGAATTGATCGAAGATGGTGGCAGGGTTGTTCAAGAGACGCGACTGTACGATCCAGATAAAAAAGAAACACGCAGCATGCGCAGCAAGGAAGACGCAAATGACTATCGTTATTTCCCAGACCCTGACTTGTTACCTTTGATGATTTCTGAAGAATGGATTGCTAAAGAGCGTTCTGAAATGACGGAATTGCCAGCTCAAAAATCAGAGCGCTGGCAGTCTGAGTTTGGCTTATCTGCTTACGATTGTCAGGTGTTAACGCAAGAGCGTGCAACAGCTGATTTTTATGAAGAGCTTCTTAAGCAGGTGGGCAAGGATCAAGCCAAAGCAGCGGCTAATTTGATGACTGGTGAATTTGCTTCTGCCCTGAATAAAGAAGGCATCAGTGCTGCGCAATCACCACTGAATGCTTCTCAGTTGGCCAAATTAATTCAACGCATTGCCGATGGCACGATTTCTAACAAAATTGCTAAAGAAATTTTCGCGGTTATGTGGGATGAGAAAGCATCAGACCTTGATGCAGTTGATCGCATCATCGAAGCAAAAGGTCTTAAGCAAATCAGCGATAGCGGTGCCTTAGAAGCGATCATTGATCAAGTCTTAGCAGCCAATCAAAAGTCGGTAGAAGAATTCCGCGCAGGCAAAGAGAAAGCATTTAATGCTTTGATTGGTCAAATCATGAAGGCCACACAAGGCAAGGCCAATCCACAGCAAGTCAACAAATTATTAACAGACAAGTTGAATCAATCATGACACAAGCAAACAATCAAACAGCTGAGCAACAAGAGCGCGAAGCTTTGGTGGCAGAGTGGCTTTTGGCGACCCCAGGGTTTTTTGAAAGACATGCTGATCTATTGGCAGAGATTCAATTAAAGAATCCGCATGGTGATCGCGCAATTTCTTTGCAAGAGCGCCAGCTAGGTGTTTTGCGTCAACAAAACCAAGCTTTGAATCAGCGCTTATCTGACATGCTGCGCTTTGGCAGTCAAAATGATAAAACTCAAGGCTTGATGATTCAGTGGTTATCAAACCTACTTTCTGCCAAATCTGAAGCCGATGTCAGGGCAGCGATCAGTGCGGGCCTCGCTAAAATTTTTGACATTGAGCAGGTCACATTGCTTGATGGTGAGCATGATAATTTTTGCGGTTCGGTAGAAGAGGCCGGCGATGCCATCAAAGCTCATTTGAACGAAGAGACCAAGAGTCTTGCAGTGGTTAATTTGGCGCCGTTAAAAGTTCAAATATTGCTTGCCAGTCGCAATGTCGAAAAGTTCACATCTGACATGGGCCGCGTTTACTTGGATCAAATTGGTGAACTTGCCTTAGCAGCATTAACTCGCTCAAAAGAATAGGATTGATTCAATCATGAAGTCTTTGCTCGCGCAAGAATACCTGCGTGAACTTCATGTGGTCAGGCAGGTATCTCAACACACGATTGCTGCCTATACAAAAGACCTTGATTATTTATTAGCAAGACTTGATGAGCAGAAGCTCGAACTGATCCTGGGTTGTAAAGCTCCACTCTCAGGGTCAAGCCTCAAGAAGTATTGCAAGAATGTTATCTGCTTGGAGAGGTTTTTATTTGTGGCTGGCCAATCATAAAAGTTTGGTTAATAAAAACCCTTTGAGTGATATCAAAGCGCCCAAACGCAATAAGCCTCTCCCCAAAGCCCTGTCTGTTGAACAGGCGATCAATTTGGTGGAAAGCGCCAACAAAGAAAGTGTTCAGGCAGATGTTTTCTTAAGAGCAAGAGACAGAGCCATTGTTGAATTACTTTATTCGTCGGGCTTGCGTTTGTCCGAGTTGCTTGGTGTTGATTTAAATCCGATTGAAACCAAAGAATATGCCTCCGCTGGCTGGATTGATTTTGATGCTGGTGAAGTGATGGTGCTGGGTAAAGGTAAA
>JBJOKN010000182.1:0-2519 GCA_046046075.1 Pseudomonadota bacterium | reverse complement strand
GCTTTTTCATCATCACCTTTGAAGCGCACGTTTGAAAACTCTGTGCCTGAACATAAACCAGGAGATACGTCAGTCACTCTCACTGGGGTACCCAATAGATCAGACTTAAGATTCAAACTGAATTGGCGCACAAATGCTTTTGTACCACCGTAAACGTTGCCGCCCGGATATGGGTAGCGACCGGCAATAGAACCCAGGTTAAAGACATGGCCAGCTCCACGCTCAACCATGCCCGGCAAAAATGCGCGTGTCATGTACATCAAGCCCTTGATGTTGGTGTCAACCATCTTTTCCCAATCATCTAGATCCACTCGGTGAGCTGGCTCTAAACCAAGAGCCAAACCAGCGTTATTCACCAGAACATTCACACCTGCAAATTCCTTCGGTAGTTTTGCTGGCAAAGCAAAAACCATGTCTTTATTGGTCACATCCAAAATTTCAGTATGTAAACGGGCCTGCTGATCGGCTGGCAAAGACTTTTTTAGGGTCTCTAAACGGTCTGCGCGGCGCCCTGCTGCCACTACTTTATGGCCCTCAGCCAAATAACGCTTGGCGATCGCTTGGCCAAAGCCTGCTGTGGCGCCTGTTACTAATACTGTTAACTTAGTCATTTTTGGTCTCCTTGCTGGTTTTTTTGTATCATTTAGGTCTGCAGAGTTTAGCGTATGCTAGCGACAAATTACTTGATCCTCATAGAAAGCCCTCATCATGTTCCAACGTAGTCAAACATTGGCCAAAACTGATCCCGCATTATGGGATGCCATCCAAGCTGAAAACAAGCGTCAAGAGGACCATATTGAGCTGATTGCCTCAGAAAATTACACCTCTCCAGCTGTTTTAGAGGCTCAAGGCTCACAATTAACTAACAAATATGCTGAAGGCTACCCAGGCAAGCGTTATTACGGCGGCTGCGAGTACGTCGATATTGCCGAACAATTGGCGATTGATCGCCTAAAACAGATTTATGGTGCTGAAGCAGCCAACGTTCAGCCACATTGCGGTGCGTCTGCTAACGAAGCCGTATTTTTGGCTTTTTTAAAGCCAGGCGACACAATTTTAGGCATGAGCTTGGCCGAAGGTGGTCACTTGACCCACGGTATGGCTCTAAACATGAGCGGTAAGTGGTTCAATGCCATTTCTTATGGCTTAAATGCTCGTGAAGAGATCGATTACGACGCGATGGAGCGTTTAGCACGTGAGCACAAACCAAAGTTGATCATTGCTGGTGCATCTGCATACTCATTGCATATCGATTTTGAACGCTTTGCCAAAGTTGCCAAAGAAGTTGGCGCTATCTTCATGGTTGATATGGCTCACTACTCTGGATTGATCGCTGCTGGCGTTTATCCAAACCCAGTGCCTCATGCAGACATCGTGACATCTACAACACACAAGAGTTTGCGCGGTCCTCGTGGCGGCATTATTTTGATGAAGGCCGAACATGAAAAAGCCATCAACTCAGCCATCTTCCCTGGTTTGCAAGGTGGTCCATTGATGCACGTGATTGCTGCTAAAGCAGTTGCTTTCAAAGAAGCTTTAGAGCCAAGCTTTAAAGAGTACCAAAAACAAGTATTGGTGAACGCCAATGCCATGGCTCAAACATTGATCAAGCGTGGCTTGCGCATTGTTTCTTCAGGCACACAATCTCACGTGATGTTGGTGGATCTTCGTGCCAAGAAAATCACTGGTAAAGAAGCTGAGCGTGTTTTGGGTGAAGCACACATCACATGCAACAAAAATGCGATTCCGAACGACCCTGAGAAACCATTTGTGACCAGCGGTATTCGTCTGGGCTCACCAGCGATGACCACACGTGGCTTTAAAGAAGCTGAAGCGATTCAAGTGGCTAACTGGATTGCCGACGTTTTAGATAATCCTAACGATGCTGCAAACATTGCTAAGGTGCGTGATCAGGTATCAGCTCTAACCAAGCGCTTCCCTGTTTACAGCAACTAATTCAAACCGAATAGAAGCTCATGCACTGTCCTTTTTGCAAACACTCCGATACACAAGTTTTAGATACGCGTGTATCAGAGGAAGGCGACGTCATCAAACGACGTCGCCGTTGCGAAAAGTGTGACACAACCTATGAGCGTCCAGAGTTAGCGCTTCCAGCAATTGTTAAGAAAAATGCTAGTCGTGTTGAATACAACCGCAGCAAAATTGTTGACTCAATGGGCATTGCTCTACGCAAGCGCCCAGTCTCTGCAGAAGCAGTTGAAGAAGCCATCAGAAATATCGAAGAACGCCTACTGGCCACCGGCGAAAAAGAAATTGCCAGCGACCGCGTGGGCGAACTAGTGATGCGCGAACTCAAGCGTCTGGATAAAGTTGCATACATCCGCTTTGCCTCGGTCTACAAGAGCTTTGCAGATATTGAGTCATTCGAGAGCGCGCTCAAAGAGCTCAAATACTCAAGCCCACTTGAGGCTTAATTTTCTATTAGAAGTAGCACAATCTCTTAGGTATAGATTAATCAAACTTTGATAGGGTATTCCAACTTGCTCGGAAATCCCTTT
>JBJOKN010000049.1:0-7120 GCA_046046075.1 Pseudomonadota bacterium | reverse complement strand
TGATTGAGCAAACAGTGGCATTGATGCGATCCAAACAAATTAATCAAGGTCAAACTCAATCTGAAACTCACAATGAAATTCTTGCTTACTTGGGACCAGCGATTGGGCCGCATGCCTTTGAAGTGGGAAGCGAAGTGCGAGAGATCTTCATCGCCCAGAACTCGGCAAGCGCTGCATGCTTTGAACAATTGCAAGAAAAGGGTAAATATCTAGCAGATATTTATACTTTGGCCTTCTTGCGTTTAAATGCTCTGGGCATTGAGCAGATTGAGGGCGGTAGAGAGTGCACTTTGCAAGATCCGGATTACTTCTCTTATCGTCGCGATCAAAAAACTGGTCGGATGGGCAGTTTTATCTGGATCGCAACACCTTAAAACTCCAGAGAGTGAGCCCTAGTAAGCTTCGACGAAGTTTCAGATAGGGTTAATTCTTATAACGATTTCCTCTGGAAACCCTCAGAATAGGGCTATTAGACCTTGGTCAAATAATAATTCTATTAAAGGGAGTTCTATGATGAACACGCAAGGCTTTGGATCAGGGCCAAGCCTCGCCCCTCAGCACATGGCTTTAATTCCAGCAGAAAAGCTGGTCGAGATCGAGAAGCAATACGCCAAAGATTTATCAGAGCTATGGGCAAACCCAACAGGAACACCTATCAGCGATCGCCGTTTTAAAGGAGAAGCTTGGCAAAATCCTTGGAACCAAGCCACGGTTAATTTTTATTTACTGAATTCTCGTCATCTATTGAACTTGGCTGATGCTGTTGAAGCTGAAGCAAAGGTTCGTCAAAGAATACGTTTTAGTATCGAGCAAATGATTGATGCGATGTCCCCAGCTAACTTTTTGGCGACGAATCCAGAAGCGCAGCAACGTTTGATTGATACCCAAGGTGAATCTTTGCGCACTGGCATCCTCAATGCCTTGCAAGATTTGGGCAAAGGCAAAGTCTCGCAAACAGATGAATCAGCTTTTGAAGTGGGTAAGAATGTCGCCACTGCTGAGGGCGCTGTTGTTTATCAGACCAAACTGTTCCAAATATTGCAATTCAAACCACTGACAGATCAGGTGTATGAACGTCCATATTTGATGATTCCTCCGTGCATCAACAAATACTACATTTTGGATTTGCAACCTGAGAGCTCCATGGTGCGTTACTTGGTTGAACAAGGCCACACTGTTTACTTGATCTCTTGGAAAAATCCAGACCCAAGCATGGCTGATACCACTTGGGATGATTACATCGGCGCAGCTATTCATGGCATTGAAACCGTGCAAGACATCAGCGGCCAAAAACAAATCAATATTTTAGGTTTCTGCGTTGGTGGCACGATCACAGCCACTGCCTTGGCAGTGATGGCCGCAAGAAATCAACACCCAGCTTCTAGCTTGACCTTGTTAACGACATTATTGGATTTTTCAGACACAGGGATCTTGGATGTCTTCGTTGATGAAGCCTTGGTTTCTCTTCGAGAAAACAGCATTGGAGGTAAGGGTGGTGGTAAATGCGGCATGTTGCGTGGGGTGGAGCTTGCCAATACTTTCTCATTCTTGCGTCCCAATGATTTGGTATGGAACTATGTGGTGGATAACTACCTGAAGGGTAATTCGCCACCGCCATTTGATTTGTTGTATTGGAATGGTGATTCCACCAACTTGCCTGGTGCGATGTACTCTTGGTACTTGAGACATTTGTATTTACAAAATGAACTCAAGGTTCCTGGTAAGTTAACTATTTGTGGCGAAAAAGTAGATCTTGGCAAAATCAAATGTCCTGTCTACCTTTATGCATCACGCGAAGATCACATCGTGCCATGGTGGTCCGCTTATGAATCTGTCAAGCTCTTAAAAGGTGCCAAAGTGCACTTCATCTTGGGGGCCTCTGGACATATTGCAGGTGTGATCAATCCACCTGCCAAAAAGAAACGTAATTATTGGGCGAACTCTAAAGCGCCAGCAACAGCTGATGCATGGTTTGATGGCGCTAAAGAAATTCCGGGGAGTTGGTGGCCTGATTGGACTGATTGGTTAAAGCCATTGAGCGGCAAGAAAAAAGCAGCCCCAAAAAATTATGGCAACACGAAATACAAAGTTTTAGAAAAAGCGCCAGGTTCTTACGTTAAAGAAAAGGCCATTGATTAATCGTTTTATTGTTCAAGTTTCGAATTAAAGGGGAATGAATATGAGTCAGAAGATTGCTTATGTAACAGGCGGTATGGGTGGTATTGGTACCGCTATTTGTCAGCGTTTGGCCAAGGATGGCTTCAAAGTGATCGCAGGTTGCGGTCCAAATTCACCGCGCAAAGATCGTTGGTTGGCTGAGCAGAAAGCCCTTGGTTTTGACTTCACAGCCTCTGAGGGCAATGTGGGTGATTGGGATAGTACGGTTGCAGCATTTAATAAAGTTAAAGCTGAATTCGGCAAAGTGGACGTATTGGTGAACAACGCTGGTATTACTCGTGACACCGTGTTCCGTAAGATGACTCCAGAAGACTGGCGCGCTGTGATCGACACAAACTTGAACTCATTGTTCAACGTGACCAAGCAGGTCATCGATGGCATGGTTGAAGCAGGCTGGGGTCGTGTGATCAGTATTTCTTCTGTGAACGGCCAAAAAGGTCAGTTTGGACAATCTAACTATGCGACTGCTAAAGCCGGTATCCACGGTTTTACGATGTCTTTGGCTCAAGAGACTGCTTCAAAGGGCGTGACTGTGAACACAGTTTCTCCTGGCTATATCGGTACAGACATGGTCACAGCGATTCGCGAAGATGTTCTTGAGAAAATCATCAATACCATCCCAGTCAAACGTCTTGGAACTCCTGATGAAATCGCATCAATCGTGTCTTGGATTGCTTCAGATGAGGGTGGTTTCGCAACTGGTGCGGACTTCTCATTGAACGGTGGTTTACACATGGGCTAAGCAATATACAAAAAAGTATATTGCGATGCAACAATGAAGGGCTTGATTTACACATACAATATGGGTAATCAAGCCCAATTAACTAAATATGGTCACTAAAAAACAATCCGCCAAGTCTGCTGGTGTCAGAACGATTAAGAAGTACCCCAATCGTCGTCTGTATGACACCCAAACAAGTACTTACGTCACCTTATCGGACGTGAAGAACTTGGTATTGGCGCATGAAGAATTCAAAGTCTTGGATGCCAAGACCGAAGAAGATTTGACCAGAGCGATTTTGTTACAAATCATTTTGGAAGAAGAGGCTGGTGGTGTGCCTTTGTTCACCACCCCCATGTTGTCTCAAATGATTCGTTTCTACGGCCACTCCATGCAAGGTGTGGTTGGTGGCATGTTGGAAAAAAATATTCAATCTTTCATTGATCTGCAATCACAGTTTGCTGAGCAGTCAAAGCAAGGTGGTGCCACTCCTGAAAGTTGGGCGCAGTTCATGAGTGTTCAAAATCCCATGATGCAGCAAATGATGGGTAGCTACGTTGAGCAAAGTAAAAATCTTTTCACGCAAATGCAAGAAAAGATGAAAGACCCAGCGAATGCCTTCACTGGTTTTCCTTTCACACCTCCCGTTAAGAGCGATAAATAATTGAGCGGCAAGATTGGTTTTGTTTCCTTAGGTTGCCCTAAGGCTTTAGTAGATGCTGAGCGCATCGTTACACAGTTGCGCGCAGAAGGTTACGAAATTGGTAAAGACTACGCAGGCTCTGACTTGGTGGTGGTTAACACCTGCGGCTTCATTGACTCGGCTGTTCAAGAAAGCTTGGACGCGATTGGTGAAGCTCTGGCAGAAAATGGCAGAGTGATTGTCACCGGTTGTTTAGGTGCCAAGAAAAACGCTGATGGTTCAGATGTTGTGACTTCAGTTCATCCGAAAGTCTTGGCTGTCACTGGCCCACATGCGGCTGATGAAGTTCTAGAAGTGGTGCATCAGCACTTACCTAAAAAACACGATCCATTTGCAGACTTGGTACCAAAGGCTGGTATCAAATTAACGCCCAAGCATTACGCCTATTTAAAAATATCTGAAGGTTGTAATCACCGCTGCACGTTTTGCATCATTCCTAGCTTGCGTGGTGATTTGGTTTCAAGACCGATTGGTGATGTTTTATTAGAAGCTCAACATTTATTCGAGGCTGGTGTAAAAGAATTATTGGTGGTCTCGCAAGACACGAGTGCCTATGGTGTGGATGTTCAATACCGCACTGGATTTTGGGATGGTCGCCCAGTCAAAGCAAAACTCTTTGACATGGTTGAGGCTTTGGGCAAGTTAGCTCGTCAGCATGGTGCATGGGTTCGTTTGCACTATGTCTATCCGTATCCCCACGTTGATGACATCTTGCCATTGATGGCAAATTTTGCCGATGAGGGTAGTGGTGTTGTGCCTTACTTGGACATACCAATGCAGCATGCCCATCCAGATGTATTAAAGCGCATGAAGCGACCTGCCAGCGGTGAAAAAAATCTTGATCGCATTCAAGCATGGCGCAAAGCATGTCCAGATTTAACCATTCGCAGTACTTTCATTGCAGGTTTTCCTGGTGAAACAGAAGAAGAATTTGACTACTTGCTCGACTTCATGCGTGAAGCAAAAATTGACCGAGCAGGTTGCTTTGCTTACTCTCCAGTTGAAGGCGCTAAAGCGAACGAGCTAGCCGGTGCCTTGCCTGATGAACTCAGAAACGAGCGTCAAGCCAGATTCATGGAAGTCGCAGAAGAAATCTCCACCCAACTCTTGCAAGCCAAAGTGGGTAAGCGCATCAAAGTCTTGGTTGACTCGGTCAGCTCAAAAGGTGGTATTGGTCGCAGCCAGTCAGATGCACCTGAGATTGATGGCTTGGTCCACTTATTGCCAACCGATAAGATCTCCAAAAAATACAAAGCGGGTGAGTTTGTCAAAGCCACAGTGCTTCAAACTCAGGGCCACGATCTGATTGCTCAGTTGTAATTAGCCCTTTTCCCTATATATCTAGGGCATTTCATGGGTGATTACCCCTAGTATTCTCTATTTGCTTGTTTTAGACAGTTACTCGTAAGATTAGCCCTACAGACTAGTCTTTCTATTCATAATAAGTACATAAGTATTAAAGGAGTTCCAGATGGCACGTGATGTAGTCGTTCTTAGCGCAGTTCGTTCTGCAATTGGTGGTTTTGGTGGTTCATTGAGCAGCATGGAGCCCGCAGAACTTGCTGGTACGGTCATGAAAGAAGCGGTGAACCGTTCTGGTGTAGATCCTAAACAAATTAATTATGTGACTGTTGGTAACTGTATTCCGACAGAATCACGCTTTCCTTATGTTGCCCGTGTGGCAGCAATTCAAGCTGGTCTACCAATGGATTCAGTGGCGATGGCCGTGAACCGTTTGTGTAGTTCTGGATTGCAAGGCATTGTGACAACATCACAAGCCATCATGTTGGGTGATTGTGACTACGGTGTTGGTGGTGGTGTTGAAGTGATGTCACGCGGTATTTACGGTGCACCTGCTATGAGAAGTGGTGCACGCATGGGTGACACAAAGATGATTGACTTGATGGTATCTACATTGACCGACCCATTTGGTGCTGGTCATATGGGTATCACCGCTGAAAACCTTGCAGCAAAGTGGAACATCACTCGTGAAGAGCAAGATGCCTTGGCGGTTGAATCTCATCGTCGTGCAGCTGCTGCGATTGCTGATGGCCGTTTCAAATCTCAAATCACACCGATCACCATGCAAACTCGCAAAGGTGATGTGGTATTTGATACTGACGAACATGTTAAAGCAAACACCACCATGGAAAGCTTGGGCAAGATGAAGCCAGCTTTCAAAAAAGACGGTACGGTGACTGCAGGTAACGCATCAGGTATCAATGACGGTGCAGCATTCTTTGTCTTGGCATCTGCTGATGCAGCAGCCAAAGCTGGTCAAAAGCCGATGGCTCGTTTGGTTTCTTATGCATTGGCTGGTGTACCAAACGACATCATGGGTGAAGGTCCGATCCCAGCTTCTAAGTTAGCGTTGCAACGTGCTGGTTTAACCATCGACAAGATGGATGTGATCGAATCTAACGAAGCATTTGCTGCACAAGCGATTGCTGTGTCAAAAGGTTTAGGTCTTGATATGACGAAGACCAATCCAAACGGTGGTGCGATTGCATTGGGTCACCCAGTGGGTTGCTCTGGCGCTTTCATCGCAACCAAAGCCATTTATGAACTACATCGTACCGGTGGTAAATATGCCTTGGTAACGATGTGTATCGGTGGTGGACAAGGTATTGCTGTGGTGTTTGAGCGTCTCTGATCATCCAGCAATAAGAAAGCCAAATAAAAAAGCCGCTCAAACAGAGCGGCTTTTTTATATTACCTGTAAGACTAACTTTGGTGCTTTATCTAATATTTTCAGAAGTAATCTTGCTGGCCCGGTTGGGTAACGTTTTCCTTGTTCCCAATTTCTAATTGTGTCCAAGGGAACTAATATCCTTTCTGATAACTCTTTTTGAGTGAAACCCAATTTCTCCCGAATGCTCTTTGCATACAAGGCTGCATCCATTTTTGCCTCTAAATCATCTTGAGCTTTTTGTTTGGCAATTTCTTTTTCACCTGTAGCATTCAATAACTTCTTATTGATGTTTGATTTTGGAAATGACTTTGGATCATTAAAGTCAACCTTGATGCGCGTTATTTTTATATCTCTTTTTTTCTCTTTCATTGGCTTTCCTCGCTGAAATTATTCGAATTGCTTCTTCTCTGAATGTATAAATGACAACAAACAATACTTCGTCTATCTTAGCCAGCAATTCATATCTATCCTCACCATAATCATGTCGTGTATCTGGGGTAATACACCGGTGGGGATCTAAAAAAGCATTCGTAATATCTTGAAATTGAAATCCTCTTAATTTTTCACATTCTAAATTTTTATCTTCATCCCATTCAAACGCTTTTTTTTGAATGTAGTCCATTGAACTACTTATGTCAAGATGTTTTCTATCAATCAAATAAACCTCTTTTCACATATTTGTTAATTAATGAAACCCAAAAAGGACAAAACCCCCACTTCATAGAAGTAGGGGTTCTAATTAATTAACGCTTATCTGATCAGATTGTTTACGAAATTTTTAATTAAAAAGATCCAAACAAGCATCCAAGCCCACATGATCAAATGC
>JBJOKN010000048.1:0-10719 GCA_046046075.1 Pseudomonadota bacterium | reverse complement strand
GCGCTATGCCGCCAGCCCTTGGTTGGGCAGCTGTAGCCAATGATTTACCCGCTGAAGCATGGTTATTGGTATTGATCATCTTCACATGGACGCCGCCGCATTTTTGGGCCTTGGCACTTTACAGACGTGAAGATTACAAGCAATCTGGTCTACCAATGTTGCCGGTCACTCATGGTGAGAGATTCACGCTGTTGCACATCTTGCTTTACACCTTGGTGTTGATTGCTGCGACGATCTTGCCATTTATTTATAAGATGAGTGGTTATTTTTATTTGATATCAGCCCTGGTCTTGGGTGGCATGTTCTTGGCTTATGCAATTGCACTATTCAGAAATTACTCTGACGATCTTGCTAAACGAACATTTAGATTCTCAATCATTTATCTTTCATTATTATTTGCGGCTCTTTTAATAGATCACTACCTATGACTTTTCAAATACTTCATCAACGTTTTTTTGTGCGTAGCTTGCTGGCGGCTTTAACTGTTTTTGGTGTGATGGCCTGCTCTGGCCAAAACATTAAATTTAATAATGTGGACATCACAGGTAGCAAGGCATTTGGAAAAGATTTTTCTTTGACCGATCACAACGGTAAGAAAAGAGAGTTAGCTGAGTTCAAAGGACAGTTGGTGGTGATGTTTTATGGTTACACACAATGTCCAGATGTTTGTCCAACCACCATGACTGAAATGCAAGGTGTGATGGAGTTGTTGGGTAAGGATGCTAGTCGGGTGCAGGTGATGTTTGTCACAGTTGATCCTGAGCGTGATACCCAAGAACTTTTATCTCAATACGTTCCATCTTTTGATAAGCGCTTTTTGGGCTTAAGACCCCAATCAGCCGAAGAGTTAGAGAAGATCACCAAAGACTTCAAAGTCTTTTATAAAAAGGTTCCAGGCAATAGCCCAACAAGCTACACCATCGATCACACAGCAGGTAGTTATGTGTTTGATACAAAAGGCCAGTTAAGACTCTTTTTAAAGCACCATCAAGGTCCTCAGCCTATAGCAGAAGATTTGAAAAAGTTACTTTGATCTTTGTTTGAATAAAGAAGAGATGAAGTTAGGCAGTTAACGCTAACTTCATTTTTTTTAGCGCGGCCGCTTCAATTTGACGTACACGCTCTGCAGAAATATTGAACTCTGCAGCAAGATCATGCAGCGTACTTCCGCCTGATCCATCATCTGTGACATCTAACCAGCGAGATGCAACAATTTTGCGACTACGATCGTCTAAGCTTGCCAAAGCTTTTTCAATACCAGGGCCTTGTAATTGACGTGACTCTTCGCGAGCCAATACCTCAGATGGTTCGTAGCGATTATCTGATAACCAGTTGATCGGAGCGTAAGATTCATCATCAGATGAATCTGCTTCGATAGCCACATCGCCACCACTCAATCGTTTCTCCATCTCTCGCACATCTTCTTGGCGCACATCTAGTGCTTTTGCAAGATGATCAATTTCAGATGGAGACAAAGCATTCAAAGTTGGTTTGTTGCTGCGCAAGTTAAAGAATAATTTGCGGTGAGCCTTGGTTGTAGCAATTTTTACCATTCTCCAATTGCGAAGAATGTATTCATGAATTTCAGCTTTGATCCAGTGAATCGAATAAGTCACCAAACGTGTGCCTTGTTCAGGGTCATATCTTTTCACTGCTTTCATCAGACCAATATTTCCTTCTTGGATCAAGTCTGCATGAGGGATGCCATACCCAAGGTATTGACGAGCAATAGATACCACCAAACGAAGGTGTGACATGACCAAGGTTTTTGCTGCATCTAGGTTTTCATGATCTCTGAATTCGCGAGCAAGGCGAATCTCGTCTGCAGCACTCAGCATGGGCAGACGGTTAACGCTTGCAATGTAGGCATCAACACTGCCCACATTCAATTGCATCGGAATCATGGCATTCATATTTGTCATACCTCTATATTAGCACTCCTGTTATTAGAGTGCTAATTTATGTATAACCATATGATTTATATAGGAATAAATTATTTTGGAATCAAGGATTTAGCAAATTCTGAAGCCTTAAATGGCTTCAAATCGGACATTTGCTCACCAAGTCCAATAGCTAAAACACTGGGAGGGTTTTCTGATAACTCTGAGGCGATGGCACATAAAATGCCTCCCTTGGCTGTTCCATCGAGCTTAGTGACGATAATTCCAGTCAGATTAAGAGCCTCATGAAAGGCTTTGACCTGAGCCATGCCGTTTTGACCAGTGTTGCCATCAATCACCAAAATAGTCTCGTGAGGGGCGGTTTCTTGTGCCTTGCCGATCACGCGCTTCACCTTTTTTAACTCATCCATCAGATGTGCTTGAGTTGATAGTCTGCCAGCGGTATCAATGATGACAATGTCTTGTTGACGGGATTGACCAGCCTTAACGGCATCATGAGCCACTGCAGCAGCATCACCGCTCTCTTGAGCGATGACGGCTACTTGGTTACGTTCTCCCCACGCAATCAGCTGTTCTCTGGCTGCGGCTCTAAAGGTATCGCCCGCTCCCAATAAAACCTTGCGTCCAGATTGTTGAAAGTGGTGACAAATTTTGCCTATGCTGGTTGTCTTACCCGCTCCATTAACTCCCACAATCAGCCATACGGTGGGCTGTCCCGGGGTGCCAGGTAAAAAATCCAGTGGATTTTGGGGTCTTTCAAGTTTGCATAAGAGATTTTCTACCAATCTGGCTAGAATCATCTTTAGATCATCAGCAGATTCAGCTTTTTGATTTTTTGCTTCACGACGAAGTTGGCTGATCAGGGTTTGGGTGGCGCTCATGCCAACATCTCCCAATAGAAGTGCTTCTTCTAGGGATTCGTACCATTGTTCATCAACTTTTTGAAGGTTAAATAGGTTTGATAAGGTTTTACGTAATCCGAACATGACCGATACAATTGATTAATTATGAGCATATTAACAACCCTTGCAGGTCGAGCGTTAACTTTTTTTGGCGCCGCAATTATTTCATTGAGTGGGTATGCACAAAATACCCCACCAAAGACTCTGAACACTCATGAGTTTCAACTATCAAATGGAATGAAGGTGATTGTTCGAGAAGATCATCGCGCTCCAACTGTGGCTCACATGGTTTGGTATCGAGCCGGATCAATGGATGAGGTCAACGGCAAAACAGGTGTGGCTCACGTGTTAGAGCACATGATGTTCAAGGGCACGAAAAATTTAAAGCCAGGTGAGTTTTCTAAAAAAGTAGCCGCAGTGGGTGGTCGAGACAACGCCTTCACGAGTAAAGATTACACCGCCTATTTTCAGCAAATTGAAAAAAGTCATTTACCTGCGATGATGGCTTTAGAAGCGGATCGCATGCAGAATCTGCGAATCGATAAAGAAGAATTCGCAAAAGAAATCCAAGTGGTGATGGAAGAGCGCCGCTTAAGAACAGATGATCAGTCAAAAGCTATTGTTTATGAACAGCTGATGGCGGCGGCATTCACCAATAGTCCATACCGCAACCCAATCATTGGTTGGATGGATGATTTGAAAAACATGACCTACCAAGATGCTCTCGAGTGGTATCAAGACTGGTATGCCCCAAACAATGCCGTATTGGTTGTAACTGGTGATGTCATACCGAGTGAAGTTAAAGCTTTAGCAGAAAAATACTACGGACCAATTCCGGCAAAAAAAATCAAAGAAAGAAAGCCTCAGATTGAAATTCCACAAATTGGAACAAAAAGAATTGTGGTGAAGGCTCCAGCAGAAAATCCAGAAATTACTCTGGCTTGGAAAGTTCCTAAGATTGAGCCAAGTGATTTGAATGCTATCGATCCTTATGCCCTAAGTGTTTTATCTGCCATATTGGATGGGCACTCAAACTCAAGACTAAATAGGCAAATGGTGAAAGATCTGCGTTTGGCTGATAGCGTTGACGCTTCATATGGGATGTCAGGAAGAGGGCCGCAGTTATTCTCAATTTCTGCAAGCCCAGCCAAAGGTAAAAGTCTGCTTGTCATCGAAGAAAATATTAGAAAGATACTGACAGAGATTAAGACCAAGGGTGTGAGCAATAGCGAGTTAGATCGTGTCAAAACCCAGTTAGTGTCAGCTCAGATTTATAAGCGAGATTCAATCTTTGCGCAGGCCATGGAAATTGCAATTGCAGAAATGAATGGCATTTCATGGAAGTATTTGGATGACATGTTGCTCAATGTACAAAAAGTTAAATCAGAAGATATTCAAAGGGTGGTTGGTAAATACCTCATTGATGATTCATTAACTGTTGCAACTTTGGACCCTCAGGCTGTTCAAAAGAAAACCACTGGCACGCAAGCTATGCCTGCAGGAATGAGGCACTAAGATGAAAAATTTTCTAGCTATCATTGTTTTTGGCTTTGGTGCAACGCTTGCGCATGCAAATGCAAAAATCAATCATTGGGTACACAGCAGTGGTGCTCTGGTTTATTTGGTTGAAGCCAGAAGCATACCGATGATTGATTTACAAATTGATTGGCATGCTGGTTCAGTCAACGATCCGAAAGATCAGTTGGGCTTGGCTGGTATGACAGCGGGAATGATTGACAAGGGATCGATGTTAAATGGTCGCTTGATTTCTGAGGCAGAGATTTCAGATCGTCTAGCAGATCTTGGTGCAGGTTTAAGTTTCAGCGCCAGTGCCGAGCGAGCCAGTATGCGTTTGCGTACCTTGAGTGATGAAAAGAAAAAAGTTGCTGCGATTGATTTAGCAAGTTTTATTCTGAAAGCCCCAGTATTTGATTCTAAGATTCTCAAAAGAGAGCAAGAGCGCACGGTATCGGCCATTAAAGAATCTGACTTGAAACCTGAAACCAAACTATCAAAAGAATTTGATCGTCAAATATATGGCCAGCATCCATTTGCCAATTCGCCAACAATCAAAACAATTCAAGCAATTAAATCTGAAGATTTGAAACGTTTTTACGTATCAAGATATGCTGCAAAAGGAAGCAAGATAACTGTTGTTGGTGATATTGGACGTGCTGAGTTAGATCAACTGCTTGATCGATTGTTGTCATCTATTCCTAAAGAGGTGAAGGAGCAACAGCAAGTTCCTGATGTGTTGAGATTTGATAAAAGTAAGCAATCAAATCTAGTCATCAAGATTCCTCACGAAGCTCAGCAAGCACACATTTCAATGGGAATGCCTGCCATAGCCAGGAAAGATCCTGATTACTTCCCAATGTTGGTCGGTAATTACATTTTGGGTGGCGGCGGATTTGTTTCGCGCCTTGTCAAAGAGGTTCGCGAAAAAAGAGGTTTGGCTTATAGCGTCTATAGCTATGTGGCGCCTGGAAGACAGATCGGGCCATATGTGGCTGGGATGCAAACTCAAAAAGCTCAAGCAGACTTAGCAGTTGATGTGATGAAAAAAACCATTGGTGATTTCATAGCCAATGGACCGACTGATGAAGAGCTTCAGGCTGCAAAAAATAATCTTGTGAATGGGTTTCCTTTGAGGATTGATAGTAATCGCAAAATTCTAGATAACGTTTCAAGCATCGCTTGGAATGATTTACCTTTGGATACTCTTGATCAGTGGACCAATGAACTGCGCAAAGTAACTAAAGAGCAGGTGATTGCCGCCTTTAGAAAGAATTTAGATGTCAATCAGATGGTGACTGTTGTGGTTGGGGCTCCATGACCCCTGGCAAAGTCAGAATCATTGGTGGCGCATGGCGAGGAAGATCTATCAAGGTGATTGACTCACCAGGATTAAGACCAACAGCAGATAGAACCAGAGAAACGTTGTTTAATTGTTTGGGTCAGCGCGTCGATGATTTGATTTGTTTGGATATGTTTGCGGGAACTGGGGCTTTGGGTTTTGAGGCACTGTCTCGAGGTGCTCAAAAAGTCACCATGATTGATGCCTCGAAACAGGCACACGATGCATTAAAAGAAAACTATCTAAATTTAAGCAAAGATGGGTCTTTGGGCGTTGCAGAGTTCATCAAGGCTAACGCCATTACCAGCGCTTATAAGCAGCCAGAGAATTCAATTGATATTTGCTTTATTGACCCCCCATTTTCAGAGCAAGGCTTGTTTTTAGAGGCTCTTAAGCAAGCGGTCAGGATAACCAAGAAAAATGACAGGGCTGCCATTTATATGGAGCACCCCAAAGAAATCAATCCTGAAAAATTATTGAAAGAAATTGCAGAATATGGGGATTTTTGGGAAATTCGTCGTACCATACGTTCCGGGATAGCAATTGGTACTTTGATGTCCCCTAAAACAATATAAGTTGCTTAAGGTTGGGAGAGAAGCATGACAGTCGCCGTATATCCAGGAACATTTGATCCTTTTACCAGAGGGCATGAAGATTTGGTTCGTCGTGCTTCATCAATTTTTGATGAAGTGGTTGTGGGTGTTGCTGATAGCAAGAATAAGAAACCGATTTTTTCTCTTGAAGAAAGAATTGATATTTCTCGTGAAGTCTTGGGTCATTACACCAATGTTCGCGTTGAGGGCTTCAGTGGTTTGTTAAAAGATTTTGTTAGAAAGAACAATGCTCGAGTGATTGTTCGTGGCCTAAGAGCGGTATCTGATTTTGAATATGAATTTCAAATGGCAGGCATGAATCGTTATTTGTTGCCTGATGTTGAAACCTTGTTCTTGACGCCATCAGATCAGTATCAATTTATTTCTGGTACATTTGTTCGAGAAATTGCTCTTCTGGGTGGTGACGTGAGCAAGTTTGTATTTCCTTCAGTGGAAAAATGGTTAGCTAAAAAGATTTAATGACATTAATTAGGGTATATCAATGGCACTGATGATTACGGACGAATGCATCAATTGTGATGTGTGTGAGCCTGAGTGCCCAAATGATGCAATCACCATGGGCTTAGAAATCTATGAGATTGATCCTAATAAGTGCACTGAATGCGTTGGTCACTATGATGTGCCACAGTGTCGTCAAGTATGCCCAGTCGACTGTATCCCACTTCATCCAGAGTATGTGGAGAGCAAAGATCAGTTAATGCAAAAATACAAAATCCTCACTGGTAAAACCAGCTAATCAAGTATTGCTGTGCAACTCCATGGTTGCTGCATTCATTTCATTCTTTGCAATCAATGGCAGAACTTTTAAAAAACAAGACATGGCTCGATCAATATCAATTTGTTCTTCAAGCCTGGTTTTTTAAGAACGTAATCAGCCACATCTAAATTTCTTTTGCCTTCTTCAGAGTCTCGTGGGTGACCAATCCCAAGTCTTAGGCGCCAGTAGTCATTAGTGTTGAAGTGTGCACTGATGTCTTTTAATCCATTGTGCCCACCCAAACCCCCAGCCCATTTAAGGCGCGCAACACCGGGTTTTAGGTCAAGCTCATCATGAATGATCAACATTGAGTCTGGATTGATTTTATGAAAGCGACACAAGGCAGCAACAGCCTGACCGCTTCGATTCATAAAAGTTGAAGGCTTTAGGAGGTAGGTGTCCTCAGAGCCCAATTTAATTTTAGAGATTTGCCCGAAAAACTTTGGATCATCTTGCCAGTTGGCTTGGTGTAGGCGTGCGATTTCATCTAGCAACCAAAAGCCAGCATTGTGCCGATCTTTTTCGTGTTTGGTGCCAGGATTACCAAGGCCAACAATTAATTTGAACATAACGCTACTTTAGTCTATTTTTGGAGCGAAAAAAAACCCGCGTGATGCGGGTTTCTTTTCAGCTTGAAAAGATTACTTCTTTTCTTCCTTTGGTTCTTTAGCAGTTGTTGCAACAGGTGCTGCTGGAGCAACTGGAGCTTCAGTTGTTTCTGCCTTAACAGTTGGAATACGAGCATTCGCAACTACTGGATTTTCAACTTCCAAATGAGGAACTAGTGAAAGACCTTTTGGCAAAGCAACGTCTTTAACGTGAATTGAATGACCAACTTCAATCTTGCTCAAATCAACTTGAATGAATTCTGGCAAATCTGCAGGTAAGCAAATTACTTCGATTTCAGTTGCAATGTGGCTGATCAAAGCGCCGCCTAATTTAACAGCAGGTGCAATTTCAGCATTCACGAAGTGCAAAGGCACCTTCACGTGAATCTTCTTATTAACGTCTACACGCTGGAAGTCAATGTGCAAAACCAATGGCTTGAAAGGGTGCATTTGATAGTTACGCAAAAGAGCTTTTTGAGTCTTTCCTGCAACTTCAATGTCTAAAATTGATGAGTGGAATGCTTCTTTACGCAAAGCGTGAAAAAGTGCATTGTGATCTAGCTCTACAGCTTGAGGGGCTTCAGTACCACCATAAATAATGCCGGGTGTTTTTCCAGCATTGCGCAGGCGGCGGCTCGCACCCGTTCCCTGTACGCTACGTTCGTAAGCGACAACTTTCATATGAACTCCAAATAATTAAAAATAAAGGCTTTCCTGTTCGCGACCAAACAGGAAAGCCCTCTATTCTATCGTAAAAAGCTTGATTCTTAGGGGAATATATTAAGAATCAGCAAATAGTGACATAACAGAATCACCAGTACTGATGCGAGAAAGTGTCTCTGCTAGCAATGGTGCTGTAGATAAAACCCTGATTTTATTGAGTTTTTTAGCTTCATCGTTGAGAGGAATGGTATCAGTGACCACCACTTCATCCAAAGCTGACTCAGCGATACGACCAACAGCGCCACCCGATAGAACTGGGTGTGTACAGTAGGCCACCACACTCTTTGCGCCACGTTCTTTGAGAACTTGGGCTGCTTTGCAAAGTGTGCCGCCTGTATCGATCATGTCGTCCATGATCACGCAATGACGTCCTTCGACTTCACCAATCACGTGCATCACTTCAGAAACGTTGGCTTTTGGACGGCGCTTATCGATGATGGCCAAATCGCAACCTAGTTGTTTGGCCAAGGCTCTTGCTCGAACAACACCACCAACGTCTGGAGATACCACCAATAAGTCCGGACTCTTTTTGGTTTGAAGATCGGTCAAAAGAATTGGTGATGCGTAAATGTTATCAACCGGGATATCGAAAAATCCCTGGATTTGGTCAGCATGTAAATCCATGGTTAAGACACGATCAACTCCAGCAACTTGTTGCAGCATATTGGCAACCAAGCGGGCAGAGATTGCCACGCGAGCTGATCTAGGTCTTCTATCTTGGCGTGCATAACCGAAGTAAGGAATCACTGCGGTAATTCTGCCTGCAGATGCACGCTTTAATGCATCAACCATGATCATGAGTTCCATCAGGTTGTCATTGGCAGGTGCGCAGGTTGATTGAAGAACCACCACATGTTTACCACGAACGTTTTCTTGGATTTCTACTTGAATTTCACCGTCTGAAAAGCGACCAACTTCAGCTTTTCCAAGAGGAATATTTAAGTGATCAGTCACGGCCTTTGCCAAAGCAGGATTGGCATTGCCTGTGAAAACCATCATGGTTTCATGTTGCATAGGTTCTTTTGTCATATTTGGTGTTTTATGAATGAGTAGTTAGATTATGCGACAAGTTTTGGCAGGGGAAGAAGGATTCGAACCTTCGCATGCCGGAATCAAAATCCGGTGCCTTAACCAACTTGGCGACTCCCCTCTCGCATCTACTCCTATGAACTTGGATTGTATGACGGATGTCTTGAAAGACCCCGCACAACAAAACCGATCCATCGATGAGGTAGTTGACTCAGTAAATGGTTGGCTTGATCAGTTTCAAGGGCGACAAACACACTGCTACCTGATCCTGACATCCTTGGGCTCGATTGAGGAGCCTGCTGGCGAAGCCAATCTAATACCGCTGCAACTTCCTGATACTTTTGAATCACAACCTCTTCACAATCGTTCTTGCCAAATTGTTCAAGGTTGGGTGAATCAATAAAGTCTGAGATTGTAACGGTTGGGTGATTTCTCGTCAAATTTGGGTCTTTGAAGACATCCACGGTTGGAATATGAACTTTTGGATAAACCAATAAAAAACAGGACTCTGGCAGGCTCACAGCTTGCAAAAGCTCCCCTATACCCTCTGCAAAAGCATTTTGACCAAACAAGAAAAAAGGCACATCAGCACCTAGTTTGACACCTAAATTCATCAATTCTTTGCGACTTAACTGAAGGTTCCACAATTCATTCAGGCCCCAAAGAGTTGAGGCAGCATCTGATGATCCTCCACCAAGACCAGCTCCCATGGGGATGCGTTTTTTTACTTGAATCGTGCATCCGAGTTTTGTTTGGCTGTAATCCTGAAGTAGTTTTGCTGCGCGCACGACCAGGTCATCTTCAGCAGGAATATTCGCCGATCCCGCAGTGCGTTGCACATATCCATCAGAGGAAAGTGTCAGGCTAATATCGTCATGAAGATCAATCAGCTGAAAAACAGTCTGGAGTAGGTGGTATCCGTCTTCTCTTTGCCCAACAACATGAAGAAAGCGATTTATTTTTGCAGGAGCTTTTAAGATTTTCTTGTTAGATCTAATTTTTTAATTTGATTTTTTTCGGTCCATTGGAATGCCATGGTCCAACCATCTTGAATGATTTTTTGCGCTCTTCGAAGTTCATCACGATCAATACTGGCAGGGGCGCCAACTCTGGCTTCACCATTTAGCCACTTTGATAATCCTCTTGCAGGCAAAGGAAGTCCTGTATAGCTTTGCAGTAATGCATCAGCATCATGCGCTTCAAAAATTTTGTCACCATCTTCTAGCTTGGCTCCTGAAGCATTGATGGTGATTTTGGCCATGGCACCACCCATCGGGCTTCTGATATCCAAGATGTCTGTTTGGGCTTCATGACTTAGGGTGAATGCA
>JBJOKN010000047.1:0-7335 GCA_046046075.1 Pseudomonadota bacterium | reverse complement strand
TGCCGCTGCCTCTGTGTACTTGATCGCATCAGAGTTGATGATGGCCTGGTAGACCTGCTGAAAGAGATCCTCTGGCAATTCTTCGGCTTGTTCAATGGCAGATCTGATCAAAGACTTTTGTTCTGTGGTGCCATGATCAAGAAGATAAATCAATGGCAAAGTTGGCTTTCCTTCACGCAAATCATCACCTGCATTTTTGCCCATCTGTTCTGCACTGGCGGTGTAATCAAGGATGTCATCAACCAATTGGAATGTGGCGCCAATGTGCTTACCGTAGGCCTGAGCAGCCGCATATTGTTCCGGAGTGGCTTTTGCCAAAAGGGCGCCAAGGGCAGAAGAAGCTTCAAATAATTTGCCGGTTTTGAAATGAATCACTTGCATATAGCGTGCTTCATTGACATCAGGGTCATGCATGTTCATTAACTGCAACACTTCGCCTTCAGCAATCGTATTGGTGGCATCAGCGAGTATTTCCATGATTCTGATGTCATTGGGTGCGACCATCATCTGAAACGCTCTTGAATACAAAAAATCGCCCACTAGAACACTGGCAGCATTACCGAATGCGGCATTTGCAGTGGCTCTTCCGCGACGTAAATGAGACTCATCAACCACATCGTCGTGCAACAAAGTCGCTGTGTGAATGAATTCGACCACGGCTGCCATGTCCAAATGATGCTTCAGAGGGGTGCCGTTCGAGATGGCCTGACTGGTTAAAAGTAGCAGGGCTGGGCGTATTCTTTTGCCGCCAGCTTCAATGATGTAGGCAGAAATTTGGTTGATCAGGGCGACCTCAGAGCTGAGGCGAGAGCGAATAACATCGTTCAGCGACTGCATATCTGCTGAAATAGGACTTAAAATTGTCTGTAAGTTAGTGCTCATTAACTAATGATATTTCCCTGTTTTTGATTCTTATTAGTTTAACTCATTGAATTATTTAAGTTTTATTATAAAAAACATGAGAATGTCTCTTAGTTTCTCTTGAATTTTACTTTTTGACTAGAAATATAGCTAGAGGATATAATTTAGGGCTCTACACGGCACGGGGTCGTGTGGATATTTATAGAAAGATTTCAATATGTACGCGGTCATAAAAACCGGTGGCAAACAATACAAAGTTGCTGCTGGTGAAAAATTGAAAATAGAACAGATACCAGCGGATGTAGGCAGTGAAATCACTATTGACCAAGTTCTCGCCGTAGGCGAAGGCGAATCACTGAAGTTTGGTGAGCCATTGGTGAGTGGTGCAACTGTTAAAGCCACTGTTATTTCTCAGGGTCGTCATGACAAAGTGAAGATTTTTAAGATGCGTCGACGCAAGCACTATCAAAAGCGTCAAGGACATCGTCAGAACTTTACTGAGATTTTGATTAACACGATCAAGGCCTAATAGGCAGAGGCGGAGTAGAAAATGGCACAGAAAAAAGGCGGCGGTTCCACACGTAACGGCCGTGACTCAGAGTCAAAACGATTAGGCGTTAAAGTTTATGGCGGTCAAGCCATCAACGCAGGCGGCATCATTGTTCGTCAACGCGGTACACGCGTTCACCCTGGTGTGAACGTTGGTTGTGGCAAAGACCACACATTGTTCGCATTGGTAGATGGTCATGTTCAATTTGGCGTTAAAGGTGCAGATAAGAAATCTTTCGTTTCTGTACTTCCGACAGCTTAATTAGCCTTAACTGAGATAACGAAAAACATTCAGAACTCAGCATAAGGCCTCGCCAAACAGCGAGGCCTTTTTTATTGGATCTTATGAAATTTATCGACGAAGCTCGTATTGAAGTAGTGGCAGGCCATGGCGGCTCTGGAAGCGCTTCGATGCGTCGCGAAAAATTTATTGAATTTGGCGGACCAGATGGTGGTGATGGCGGTCGAGGCGGTAGTGTTTACGCAATTGCTGATCGAAACATCAATACCCTGGTGGATTATCGTTTTGCAAAAAAACATCTTGCCCAAAATGGTGAGCCAGGAAGAGGCTCAGATTGCTATGGTCGCGCTGGTGAAGATATTGAATTGCGCATGCCAGTAGGCACGATCATTCATGACATGGATACCAATGAAGTCATCGCTGACTTAACGTATCACGGTCAACGTTTATGTTTAGCCAAAGGCGGTGCTGGTGGTTGGGGTAACTTGCATTTCAAGAGCAGCACCAATCGTGCACCAAGACAAAAAACCAATGGCTTACCTGGTGAAGAACACAAACTGAGATTAGAGCTAAAGGTGTTGGCCGATGTTGGTTTGTTAGGAATGCCTAATGCAGGTAAGTCAACATTGATCACAGCCGTATCAAACGCACGCCCTAAGATTGCGGACTATCCCTTCACAACCTTGCATCCAAATTTAGGTGTGGTGCGAGTCGGAGCTGAGCGAAGCTTTGTGATTGCTGATATTCCAGGATTGATTGAAGGCGCAGCAGAAGGTGCTGGTCTTGGACATCGTTTTTTACGACATTTACAACGCACCAATTTGTTATTGCATTTGGTCGATATGGCTCCGTTTGATGACAATGTCGATATTGTTGGAGAAGCCAAAGCGATTGTGAATGAGTTGAAGAAATACGATGAGTCTTTGTATGACAAACCACGTTGGTTGGTGTTGAACAAGGTCGACATGATTCCTGCCGAGGAACGTGCTACCAAAATCAAGGCTTTCATCAAAGCCTACGGATGGAAAGGCCCTGTCTTTGAAATTTCAGCTTTGACTGGAGAAGGTTGCCAACAACTTTGTTACGCTATTCAGACAGATCTTGATGCGAAAAAAGCGCAGCGTGATGAAGCGGAAGAGCATGAAGCTGATCCGCGTTTTCAGAATAAAGACTTGGATGACGACGAAGTTAATGATTAAAAGTTAAAAATCAAATCATCAAAGATAAAAAATATATGTATTTAAGGAGTGCTTGGTGAGCAAAGCAATACAAGATGCAGAATGCATCGTGATCAAAGTAGGTTCAACGCTGGTGACCAATCGTGGTCAGGGCCTTGATCATGCAGCGATTGGTCGCTGGGCTGCTCAAATGGCTGAGTTACGCACGATGGGTAAGCAAGTGGTGATGGTCAGTTCTGGTGCTATTGCCGAAGGTATGCAGCGCTTGAATTGGAGTAAGCGTCCTACAGATATTCATGAATTACAAGCTGCAGCTGCTGTTGGTCAAATGGGCTTGGTGCAAGTTTATGAAACTTGTTTTGCAAAGTATGGAATTAGAACGGCACAGGTATTGCTCACTAATGCTGATTTGGCAGATGAGCAAAGAAATCAAAATGCACGCATGACTTTGTTAACACTGCTCAAGCATGGTGTTGTGCCGATCATCAATGAAAACGACACAGTTGTCACTGATGAAATCAAATTTGGTGACAACGATACTTTAGGTGCTTTGGTGACCAATCTGATTGAAGCAGATGCTTTGATTATTTTGACTGATCAAGGTGGCTTATTCAGTGCTGATCCACGCAATGATTCCAATGCACATTTAATTCAGGAAGCCCAAGCGGGTGATCCTGCTTTAGAAAAGATGGCTGGTGGTGCTGGAAGTGATATTGGCAAAGGTGGCATGCTCACCAAAGTATTGGCAGCTAAGGTGGCTGCTCAGTCAGGCGCCGACACTGTGATTGCCTCTGGTCTTGAAGAGAATGTCTTGGTTCGTTTGGCCAAAGGCGAATCTATTGGCTCTCAACTAACTGCAAAGAAGTGAGCAAACCAGAATAAATTTAAACCTAAGCTTTTGATTTAAGGCTTAAGGTTTCAGCAAAGGAATAATTTCCTTGGCGCTTCTGCGCGGAATCGCGTTGTCACAAAAGGCATCTCTGACCAAGGCTGCATGGTAAGAGTTATAGCCAGTATTGCGGATGACTTGCCAACGACTGTTTGCAGATTTATGCCACACACCATCTTTTTGCATGGTCGCGTATAGTCGCCACTCATATTTTTCGCAACGAATTCCTTCGTAGCTAACTTGTTGAGCGCCGCTAGGTGTTGTGATGACAACAACATAGCGAATCACCTCATCTTTGCCAAATGCAATCGATGAAGCGTCTAAAGCAAATTGAAGCTGAGAAATGGCAGATACATAAAAAGGTTTTAGGTCTTTTGATGGTGGGGCCGTTGGAATTTTGACTTCGGCTTCTTCCCAAAATCTTGGAGCATCTGGATCATTTTGATCGTTGGGGTCCAAGGTTTTGTATTGAGCATGAGCAGTGATGCTCAATGTTGCTAATAAGCTCAGCAGAATTTTAAAAAAATTCTTAAAAGATAAATGATGGCTCAAGAGTGCTCCGAATCCTGTTTGGGGTCCTGTGATGTTGACTTATAAAGATCCAATGGCGAACCCCACGGCATCATCATCATGCGAGGTCCCCGCGAGATATACCTTGCCAACTCTGATAATGCCAATTCATAAACTTCGCGTTTGAAATCAATCACCACGTCCAATGGAATCCAATAAGGACTCCAGCGCCAGGCATCAAATTCTGGGTGGTCTGTGGCACGCAAACAAACATCGCTGTCACGACCCACCATGCGCAATAAGAACCAAATTTGCTTTTGCCCACGATAAGCTTGACGGGTTGAACGGCGAGCTGTATTTGCTGCGGATGGACGACGCAAAAACTCCTGTGGCACGTCATAACGTAGCCATTCACGGGTTCGTCCAATGATTTGGACGTGTTGCGGCTCTAGACCGATCTCCTCATGCAACTCGCGATACATTGCCTGTTCTGGGTTTTCGCCGTGTTGGATGCCACCTTGCGGGAACTGCCAAGAGTGCTGGCCAACACGTTTCCCCCAAAATACTTCGTTGCGTTGATTGAGTAGAACGATGCCGACGTTGGGTCTGTACCCTTCTCTGTCGAGCATATTCGTGCCTTAATCCTTTAATCCTTTAAAATCAATAAATTGATTATAGCTATATAGCCTATCCATTATTTTATAAAGTGAACCATGAAAGCCAGTCAATTTTTTATCCGTACCCTAAAAGAAGCCCCAGCTGATGCGGAAATCGTTTCCCATAAGCTCATGATGCGTGCTGGCTTGATTCGCAAGCTGGGCGCCGGCATCTACAACTATATGCCCATGGGGCTTAAGGTTATTAGGAAGGTCGAGGGAATCATCCGTGAAGAGATGGATAAGGCCGGAGCCGTTGAGCTGTTAATGCCAGTCGTTCAGCCAGCCGAACTTTGGCAAGAAACTGGTCGTTGGGACAAGATGGGCCCAGAGCTATTGCGTATCAAAGATCGTCATGACCGCGACTTTTTGATCCAGCCTACCTCTGAAGAGGTGGTGACTGACATTGCTCGTCACGAAATCAAGAGTTACAAGCAATTGCCCGTTAATTTTTATCAAATTCAAACGAAATTCCGCGATGAGCGTCGTCCACGCTTTGGCATCATGCGTGGTCGTGAGTTCAGCATGAAAGACGCCTATTCTTTTGACCGCGATGTCGAAGGTATGAAAGTGTCTTACGCCAAAATGTTTGATGCCTACACGCGCATCTTCCAGCGCTTGGGACTTAACTTCAGGGCCGTCAATGCAGATAACGGTGCTATTGGAGGAACAGGTAGTCAAGAGTTCCACGTGATTGCAGATACGGGAGAGGATGCCATTGCATACTGCCCAAGTTCTGACTACGCCGCAAATATTGAAACCGCTGAAGCACTCTCGTTGATTGCGAGTAGAGCTACTGCTTCTCAAGCCATGGCCTTAACACCTACGCCTGGTCAAGTGAAGTGTGAAGAGGTTGCACAATTCTTAAAGTGTTCGCTTGAAAAAACAGTCAAATCAATTGTCTTGGCAGTTGATCAAGAGGGCGGCGCAAAATTATTTTTATTGTTGATTCGTGGTGATCACGAATTAAATGAAATCAAAGCCAGCAAAGTGCCTGGTTTGACCGATTTCCGTTTTGCAACAGAAGCAGAAATCATTGAGCATTTTGGTACTCCTCCTGGCTATTTGGGACCTGTCAAAACGAAAAAGCCATTAACAGTTGTGGCTGATAGAACTGTTGCCAATATGAGTGATTTCATTTGCGGTGCTAATCAAGAAGGTCATCATTTAACGGGTGTTAATTGGGGTCGTGATTTGCCGGAGCCTATCGTGGCTGATTTACGCAATGTGATTGCGGGTGATGCATCGCCGGACGGTAAGGGTGTTTTAGAAATTTGCCGTGGTATTGAAGTGGGACATGTGTTTCAGTTGGGCACCCGTTATTCAGAGTCGATGAATGCTGTCTATCTTGATGAGAAAGGTCAGTCTCAGCCGATGGTGATGGGTTGTTATGGCATTGGTGTGACTCGCTTATTGGGTGCTGCCATTGAGCAACGTTTCGATGAGCGCGGCATCATGTGGCCAGTATCGATTGCACCATTCCAAGTGGTTTTGTGCCCAATGGGCTATGACCGCTCCGACATGGTTCGTGAAGCCTCTGACAAGCTCTACCAAGACTTATTGTCTGCAGGTATTGAAGTGATTTTGGATGATCGTGGCGAGCGTCCAGGCGCCATGTTTGCCGATTGGGAATTGATCGGTGTGCCATATCGTGTGGTGATTGGTGAACGTGGTTTGAAGGAAGGTCAGTTGGAGTTTCAGGCTCGCACTGATGCTGAAGCAAGCGCAATAGCAGTGGGTGATGTGGCTAAGAAAGTCATTGATTTGGTGAGAGCTCAATTAGCATCTTAAATACTGATTAAACTCAAAAGCAAAATCCACAAAAAAGCCAGATCACTGATCTGGCTTTTTTGTTTGCAAGGCGCATTTATAAAAAATGCAGTTCCGCATTAAGCATTAACGCTTGAACATATTGCCCATGCCTTTGGCTGCCATGCCGCCGAGCATCTTGGCCATCTTGCCACCTTTGAATTGTTTCATCATGGATTGCATTTGTTCGAATTGTGCCAAGACGCGATTCACTTCTTGTACTTGTACTCCTGCACCAGCAGCAATACGACGTTTTCGACTTGCTTTAAGAAGCTCCGGCTTCCTTCTTTCTTCTGGTGTCATGCTATCGATGATGCCCTGTGTGCGCGCCACTTGTTTATCAGCAACACTCATGTCTTGCTTGGCGGCAGCTTGAGCAAACTTTGCGGGTAATTTGTCAATCATGCTACCTAAACCACCCATTTGGCGCATTTGAGTGATTTGCATACGAAAATCATTCAAATCAAAGCCACCTTTTTTAACTTTGTCAGCTAATTTTTGAGCTTGCTCAAAATCAACATTCTTTTGTGCCTGTTCGACCAAGGCCAGAATATCGCCCATGCCAAGAATGCGACTGGCCATACGGTCTGCATCAAATGGTTCAAGACCATCTAGTTTTTCAGCCACACCAGCAAACTTGAT
>JBJOKN010000046.1:0-7342 GCA_046046075.1 Pseudomonadota bacterium | reverse complement strand
TCTAATTTGTCACCATTGGCAGAAAAGAATTTAATGCCATTGTCGTGATACGGATTGTGTGAAGCAGAGATCACCACACCTGCAGATAGTCGAAGCGTTCTAGTGAGATAAGCCACCGCTGGGGTTGGCATTGGACCGCATAACATCACATCCACACCAGCTGCTGAAAAGCCTGCTTCTAAAGCGGCTTCTAACAGGTAACCTGAAACACGGGTGTCTTTACCAATCAATACAGTGGGCTTGCCATGAGTGCCAGCATTTTTCGCCAATACTTGACCTGCGGCGTAGCCCAAGCGCATCACAAAGTCAGGGACGATCGGAAACTTACCGACTTCCCCACGAATACCATCTGTACCAAAATATTGACGTGTCATATATGCATTTTATAAGCATTCTTGGGCGGCAAGCCAAATTTTGACTGCGTCCATGGTTTCATCCACGTCGTGCACCCTCAAAATTTTAGCGCCACGCTCAAGAGCCATCAATGCTGCTGCCACACTGGCGGTTTGGCGATGAGCCATGTCTTTGCCTGTGATGGCACCCAAACTGGATTTTCTGGAGAGCCCTGCCACTACCGGTAAGCCATGTTGGCAGAATGTATGGAAGTGAGCCAACATCGTCATGTTGTGCTCTAAGGTTTTACCAAAACCAAAACCTGGGTCAATGGCCAAACGATCACGTGCAATACCTTCGTCTTCCAAAGCCACGCATCTTTCTATCAAGAAACCATTCACCTCTGCAACCACATCTTGGTAATGCGGATCAAATTGCATGGTGGTCGGATCTTTTTGCATGTGCATGAGCATCACACCACATGAACTATTTTTAACAACTTCAATCGCATGAGGCTGTCTGAAGGCCCAAATGTCATTCATACAATCAATGCCAAGATTGATAGCAGCGCTCATCACTTTTGCTTTATAGGTATCAACTGAGATGGCGACTGGCGCATCTTTGAGTGCCTCGAGAACAGGCATGACACGATCTAATTCTTCTTGCAGTGATAAAGGTTCAGATCCTGGACGACTGGACTCACCGCCCACATCAATGATTTCTGCACCCTCAGCGATCAAGCGCTCAGCTTGCCTCAATGCTGCATCACGATTGGCAAATAGACCACCATCAGAAAAAGAGTCTGGTGTGACATTGAGGATGCCCATCACCACTGGGGCTTTGCGTTTGCTCCAGTCAAAAAGAAAACGCCCGCAGCGCCATGCCACGGGCGTTAAGTCATGCTTTGCCATTAAGCCGCCGCTGGGGCGCCCCCTTCGGCAACCACTGTTGTACCGCCTGAGCCGCCGCTATTACTTGGCGTGCTTGGTGGGTACTTTGGTGGACGTGGATCTTTACCAGCCATGATGTCATTGACTTGATCTGCATCGATGGTTTCCCATTCAAGCAAAGCCTTGACCATCACTTCTACCTTGTCACGATTCTCTTCAAGAATCTTCTTAGCCACAGCATATTGCTTATCAAGAATCGCACGAATCTCGACGTCTACTTTTTGCTGTGTCGCCTCAGAAACTGATTTAGCACTGACAGGCCCGAACATGCTCTGCTGATCAGGATCAACATAAACCATCGTACCAAGTACTTCGCTCATACCGTAACGAGTGACCATGTCGCGCGCCATCTTAGTTGCACGTTCAAAGTCATTCGATGCACCAGTGCTGCTGGAGTTCAAGAAGATTTCTTCAGCCAAACGACCGCCGAACAAAATTGAAATCTCTTCCAACATCTTGTCTTTGTACATGTTCACACGGTCATGCTCAGGCAACTGCCAAGTCACACCCAATGCCCAACCACGTGGCATGATGCTGACCTTGTGAACAGGGTCTGCCTTTGGCAACACTTTTGCCACAACCGCATGACCTGATTCGTGATACGCCGTGTTGCGACGCTCTTCTTCACGCATCACTGCAGATTTACGCTCAGGACCCATGAAGATTTTGTCTTTTGCATCTTCAAAGTCCTGCATGTCCACTGTGCGCTTATTGCGGCGCGCTGCAAACAAAGCTGATTCATTGACCAAGTTAGCCAAGTCAGCACCAGAGAATCCTGGGGTACCACGAGCCAATACTGCTGCATCAACGTCTGTGCTGATAGGCACTTTGCGCATGTGCACTTTAAGAATCTGTTCACGACCACGAATGTCAGGCAAGCCCACATACACTTGACGGTCAAAACGACCTGGACGCAAGAGAGCTTTATCAAGCACGTCTGAACGGTTTGTCGCAGCAATCACGATCACACCGCTGTTTGCCTCGAAACCATCCATCTCAACCAACATCTGGTTCAGAGTTTGCTCGCGCTCATCATTACCACCACCCATACCAGCACCACGATGGCGACCAACGGCATCGATCTCATCGATGAAAACGATACAAGGAGCTTGCTTCTTAGCGTTTTCAAACATGTCGCGCACACGAGCTGCACCAACACCGACAAACATCTCGACGAAGTCTGAGCCTGAGATTGCAAAGAACGGCACCTTGGCTTCACCAGCGATGGCTTTTGCTAATAATGTTTTACCTGTTCCTGGAGGACCTACCAAGAGAACACCTCTTGGAATATGACCACCCAGCTTTTGGAATTTCGTTGGGTCTTTCAAGAAATCAACGAGCTCAAAAACTTCTTCTTTGGCTTCATCACATCCAGCCACATCAGCAAATGTGACAGCGTTTGTATTTTCATCAATCAAACGAGCTTTTGATTTACCGAATGAGAATGCTCCGCCTTTGCCGCCACCTTGCATTTGGCGCATCATCAAGAACCAGAAACCAATGATCAAGAGTGTTGGGCCCAAGTAGTACAAAGCAGACACCAAAAGACTTTGCTCTTCATCCGCTTTACCAGTTACTTGAACGCCGTATTTCATCAAGTCGCCAACCATCCAGATGTCTCCTGGGCTGACAACAGAATATTTTTGACCATCCATTGGGGTCACTTGAATGCTGCGACCCTGAACATCAACTCTCTTCACTTTGCCGTTTTTGGCATCTTCCATGAATTGAGAATAGGTGATGTTTTCTTGAGCGCGTGGCTTATCAAATTGCTTGAAGACAGTGAACAGCACGAGGCCCACAACGAGCCACACACCAACTTTCTGCATCAAATTATTGTTCACAAAGCCTCCTTAAGGCAGATATATCTGTACACCATATGATTCTACTCCCTCCCCTTTTCAAGTGCTTGACTAAAAAAGTCGCTAAATCCCATAGATTTGTTATGGTTTTAGCCTTTTTCTGGGGTCTTTTTGGGGGTTTTCAGGCTGTGGTCAAACACTCACTTAAGGTGTTTTCCTAAGAGAAAAGTTTCAGCTGATTTGTCTCTAGAGGCTTTGGGCTTTCTAGGACTCACTATTTTGAAGACTTTTTTGAATGATTCCACGATTTGGCTGTAGCCACTGCCGTGGAAACACTTGATCAAGAGGGCTCCATTGGGCTTTAGATGGGCCTGTGAGAATTCCAAAGCCAAATCAGCCAAATGACCCATGCGGGCAGCATCTGCGGTTGAGACGCCCGATAAATTAGGTGCCATGTCTGATAAAACCAAATCAACCCTTGGGCCATCGGCCGGATCACCTGGTAATAACGCTTCAAATTCTCTCAAAACGGCTTCTTCACGGAAGTCGCCTTGCAAATAGGTCACATCTGCAATGTCTTCCATCGGCAGAATATCAATGGCAATGATCTTGCCAAAGGGTTTTCCATCCGGAGTGTCTGGATTTTTTTTGCCAAACTCAACCAAACGATTACGAGCATATTGAGACCAACTACCCGGCGTACTACCCAAGTCCACCACCACCATGCCAGGACCAATCAAACGATCCTGCTCATCAATTTCTTTTAACTTATAAGCTGCACGCGCGCGATAACCTTCCCTTTGCGCCATTTTGACGTAGGGATCATTCAGGTGATCGTTCAACCAGTCTTTATTAAATTTGTTCTTTGCCACTCTGTTCCACTTCTGTCTTCAATGAGTGATTCACTCATTTTTTATCATTAACTCGCTATTTTCCGCTCTTTTTCATTTGGCACCCCATACTTTGCAATTTAATGCCTTATCATTGCGGTATTCCAAAGAAATTTCTATGCCAATACTTGAATTATCCTCTGCCGAACGTTCGGCACACCGCTCAGACGCTCATGCGTTAAAACCCATCGTTTTAATTGGTGCTGATGGTCTAACGCCAGCAGTTATCAAAGAAGTGAATAATGGTCTTAATTTTCATGGCTTGATCAAAGTTCGCGTTTTTGGCGATGATCGCGAAGCTCGTGTGGCAATCTATAACCAGTTATGTGATGAGTTAAGTGCAGCACCAATTCAACACATCGGAAAATTATTGGTTCTGTACAGACCGAAAAAAGAAAAAGAAGTCACAGAAAAGCGCCGCGGTAAATCTGGTGGCCCTAAAGTTGTGATGGTTAAGAAATTCACGCGCAACCCTCAGCGTCGTCCAAAACCAGTGGCCACCACTGTTCTTGGTAATGAGCGAGTGGCTGCAGGTGGTCAAGTGAAGCGTGCCAAGCCACGTCAAACCAGTGCCAAAAAGAAACAGCTCAGCCGTTAATTTTTAACTCTGAGTCCAAGCTATAAATGAATAAGCCGCTGTCATCAGCGGCTTAATTTTTACTTTGCTCGTTTATTTTGTTTTTTGCTCTTAGTCTATCGGCTTGCTCAAGCGCCACAAGAGCACCAAGCCAATCAAAGATTGCAGTAAATACACAATACTTGAATAAGTATGGAGTCTGCTGAATGCTTCAGCCAAGGGTGACATCATCACCGGAAAGCCATGACTCAGAGCTTCTTCACGCAATGAGTCCATCATGGGCTCAAAAATAAACGCTGAGACTCCCGCACAAATCAACATGGCCAATAAATACCAGCGAATATGTTTATAACGGTCACAACCACGCTTGACTAATAAATTAGCAAAGACAATCAACCCTACGCTGAGGATCATGCTGATGATTCCCTCAATGCGAAACAGCGCACCTGCGACCATACCGGCCACTTGAGAATCTGAGAGGGTTGCAAATAATGTGGGGGTCACGATGTAACCCACTGTGATGATGCTACCCACCCAAAGAGTCAAGATAAAAACAAACACTCGTTGGGCGGTGATGTGCATTTACAAGTTCGTCTGAGGTTTTTTGAACTGTTTTACGTTGAACTGATTAAATGTATTGAACGTTCAGAATTTCAACTTCACGGCTACCGCCAGGAGATGAGAAGGTCGCTACATCGCCCTCTTCTTTACCAATCAATGCCCTGGCAATTGGTGAGCTGATAGAGATTTTGTTGGCCTCCAAATCAGCCTCATCATCACCCACGATTTGATAAGTGGCTTTTTTGCCGTTTTCTAAATCTTCAATTTCAACAGTAGCACCAAAAACAATACGACCTTCAACATCCAAAGTTGAAGGGTCAATGATCTGAGCAGCAGCCAATTTACCTTCTAGCTCCTGAATGCGTCCTTCGATAAAGGCCTGCTTCTCTTTGGCTGCATCGTATTCAGCGTTTTCAGATAAGTCACCCTGGGCACGCGCCTCAGAGATTGAATTAATCACAGCAGGACGCTCAACGTGCTTCAAGTTGTGTAACTCTTTCTTTAGCAACTCAGCGCCATGTTTTGTAATAGGAATGGTACTCATAAATCTACATCCAAAATCTAGTTAATCTAATAACAAATGACTGGTAGTTTTCTACCAGTCATTGTTGTTTATCGTATTTATTTTTTAGTTTACTTCTAATTTATAAGATATCTTAGCCGATATCTTATAAAGAGGCGTGCAAGCCTTGCAAGTCGTAAACCTCGAGCTGATCAATCGCTTTGATACCAGCAACTGCCGCCTTAGCGCCACTGATGGTCGTGTAATAAGTCACACGATTTGCTTGAGCAGTTGTTCTGATTGATCTTGAATCAGCAATCGCAGCTCTGGTTTCATCAACAGTGGTGAAAACCAACTCGATTTCACCATTTTTGATCATGTCCACAATGTGCGGGCGACCATCTTTGACTTTATTGACGCGCTTGACTGGCACACCGGCTGCCTGAATCGCATCTGCAGTGCCTTGTGTTGCCACAATTGAATAGCCCATGTCGTGAAGCATCTGCGCCACTTCAACTGCTTTGGCTTTATCACTGTCCTTGACCGTCAATAACACTGCGCCTGATTTAGGCAAAGTGGTACTTGCTGCCAACTGTGACTTGAACAAAGCTTCACCAAATGTTCTACCAACACCCATCACTTCGCCAGTTGAACGCATTTCTGGTCCAAGGATTGGGTCAACGCCTGGGAATTTATTGAATGGGAAAACAGCTTCCTTGACTGAGAAGTAAGGCGGAATCACTTCTTCGCCAATACCTTGCTGATCCAAACTTTGACCAGCCATACAACGAGCCGCAATTTTTGCTAATTGCAAACCTGTTGCTTTTGATACATATGGCACTGTTCTAGAGGCACGTGGATTGACTTCAAGAACATAGACGATGTCCTTGCCATCCACTTGCTGAATCGCAAACTGCACGTTCATCAAACCAATCACATTGAGGCCTTTGGCCATCGCTGCAGTTTGACGACGCATCTCATCAACAGTTTCTTTTGAAAGTGAATATGGTGGCAATGAACATGCTGAGTCACCTGAGTGAACACCCGCCTGCTCGATATGTTCCATCACACCACCAATGAAGACTCTCTTACCATCAGAGATACAGTCCACATCACACTCGATCGCATCGTTCAAGAATCTGTCTAACAATACTGGTGAGTCATGAGACACCTTGACCGCTTCACGCATGTAGCGCTCTAGATCACGGCCATCATGAACAATCTCCATGGCACGACCACCTAAAACATAAGATGGACGAACCACTAATGGATAACCAATCTCTTCAGCCAACTTCAAAGCCTCTGGCTCTGTGCGAGCTGTTCTGTTCGGTGGCTGACGCAAGCCCAAGTCTTGCAATAGCTTTTGGAAGCGCTCACGGTCTTCAGCAGCATCGATCATGTCTGGGCTGGTACCAATGATAGGTACACCATTAGCTTCTAGATCAAGGGCTAGTTTCAATGGAGTTTGACCACCGTACTGAACAATCACACCCTTTGGCTTTTCAATCGCAACGATCTCTAGAACATCTTCAAGCGTCAATGGCTCAAAGTACAAACGATCAGAAGTGTCATAGTCAGTAGAAACTGTTTCTGGATTACAGTTGACCATGATGGTTTCATAGCCATCGTCACGCATCGCCAAAGCGGCGTGTACACAACAGTAGTCGAACTCAATACCTTGACCAATGCGGTTTGGACCGCCACCCAAAACCATGATCTTTTCTTTG
>JBJOKN010000045.1:0-7422 GCA_046046075.1 Pseudomonadota bacterium | reverse complement strand
TGCTGTTGAGAACACTTGAGCATGCTTGGTTGGAATGGTGGTATTTTTTGTGATCATCTTTGTCATCACGCCACCAAGAGTTTCGATACCCAATGACAAAGGTGTTACGTCCAACAACAAAACGTCTGTACGATCACCTGACAAAACTGCTCCCTGAATTGCAGCGCCTACAGCAACTGCTTCATCTGGGTTCACATCTTTGCGTGGCTCTTGACCGAAAAATTCTTTAACCTTTTCTTGAACCTTAGGCATGCGGGTCATACCACCTACCAAGATCACATCATGGATATCACCCACAGCAACGCCAGCATCTTTGATAGCTGTGCGGCAAGGATCAATCGTGCGCGCAATCAAATCATCAACCAAAGACTCTAACTTGGCACGAGTCATTTTGATGTTCAAATGCTTAGGACCTGATGCATCAGCAGTGATGTATGGCAAGTTGATGTCTGATTGAGCACTTGAAGACAACTCAATTTTTGCCTTTTCAGCAGCTTCTTTCAAACGCTGCAAAGCCAATACGTCTTTTGAAAGATCTACACCTTGTTCTTTTTTGAATTCATCAATGATGTAATCAATGATGCGTTGGTCAAAGTCTTCACCACCCAAGAATGTGTCACCGTTGGTTGACAACACTTCAAATTGTTTTTCACCATCCACATCAGCGATCTCGATGATTGATACGTCAAACGTACCACCACCCAAGTCATAAACAGCAATCTTGCGATCGCCTTTTTCTTGCTTGTCCAAACCAAAAGCAAGCGCCGCTGCTGTTGGCTCGTTGATGATGCGTTTAACATCGAGACCAGCAATGCGGCCAGCGTCTTTGGTTGCCTGACGTTGGCTGTCATTGAAATAAGCAGGCACAGTGATCACGGCTTCGGTCACTTCTTCACCCAAGTAATCTTCAGCAGTTTTCTTCATTTTGCGAAGAACTTCAGCAGAAATTTGTGGAGGAGCCATTTTTTTACCGCGCACCTCAACCCATGCATCACCGTTATCAGCTTTTGCAATGGTGTAAGGCATCAAATCGATGTCTTTTTGAACTTCTTTTTCTTCGAACTTACGGCCAATCAAGCGCTTCACTGCATACAGTGTGTTGCGAGGATTGGTCACAGATTGACGCTTAGCAGGAGCACCCACCAAGATTTCGCCATCTTCCATATACGCAATGATGGATGGGGTTGTGCGAGCACCTTCCGCGTTTTCAATCACTTTAGGGGTATTACCCTCTAAAACAGAAACGCACGAATTGGTTGTTCCTAAGTCAATACCGATGATCTTTGCCATGCTTAACTCCTAAAAATTGTTTTATGTATGTAATTTGGGGATGAATGATTTGATTTCAAGGCCTGAGTTACTTCGGCTGACTAACAGTCACCAAAGCAGGTCTCAAAACTCGGTCTGCGATTAAATAGCCTTTTTGCAACACAGTCACAACGGTATTGGCCTCTTGTTCATGAGGCACCATTGCAATAGCCTGGTGACGATGTGGATCGAATTTCTCACCCACTGGATTGATTTCTAAAACTCTGCCTTTTTCCAAAGCAGAGACTAATTGCTTCAAAGTTAACTCGATGCCTTCTTTCATCTTGGCAGAGTCTGCACCGCTGTCTGTTAAAGCAGCGTTCAAACTATCTAAAACAGGCAATAAGTTCTCAGCAAATCCTTCAATGGCAAATTTGTGGGCTTTGGCCACATCTTCCATTGAACGTCTGCGGGCGTTTTCTACTTCAGCCTTGGCACGTAAAAATTGGTCCTGAAACTCTTTAATTTGAGCTTCTAAGGCCAAAATAGTTTCTTCCGGAGTCAAAGGCTTATTGCTTTGATCGCCAGGATTAGATGAGTCTGATGCCTGGTCAGCCTGATTCAACTCATTGATTTCATGAGTATTTTCTTGTGTAGATGACGGTGTTTCTTGGTTTTTATCTTGGCTCATAGGTCATTTATTCATGTAATAAATGACCATATAGGGCCTAAAAATCAGATTTCAAGGGCCTGCCTTTGATTTTTCTTTATTTTTTATCAGCCAATGCCGCTGCCCTTTGCATACTCATTGCCAAGGCCTGCTCAGACTCTCGTACTTGCGGCCAACCTGCCAAATGATCATGCGCTATCTCTGCCAAACCAGAGATCCATGCTGGGCTGTTATTCAAACAAGCAATGTAGTGATAATCACCACCGCCCGCAGTCAAAAATTCATCACGAACTTCCATGGCGATCTCTTCCAATGTTTCCAAGCAATCAGCAGGGAATCCTGGACAGAAAATATCCAAGCGACGAGTTTTTTGATGACCCAATGATTCAACAGTTGGAGCTGTGTAAGGCTTTAACCACTCAGCTTTACCGAAGCGAGATTGAAAAGTCACCATCGCCTGCTCTGCATTCAAGCCCAAAGCCTCACGAAGTAAACGACCTGTCTTGTGACATTCACAGTGATAGGGGTCGCCCTTGTCTAGAGTTCTCTTAGGGACACCATGAAACGAGAACAGTAATTTATCGCCAGCTGCAAAATCAGGGCGACCGTGAGTCTGCCAATAAGACTCGACTTGCTCTTTAAGTGCATTGATGTAGCTTGGATGATCGTGATAGTGCTTGATCAAACGCAGCTCAGGCTGATTGCGCCAGCCGCTGACAATTCTAAAAACTTCATCAAAGGTTGAAGCCGTGGTTGTAGCAGAGTACTGTGGGTATAAAGGCAAGATCAATAATCTTTCCATACCCTGCGCTTCAAGTTTCTTCAAAACTGATTCCATGCTTGGGTTGCCATAACGCATAGCAATATCAACCAAGACATCTTTTCCTTGAGCCATGAACTTTTGCTCTAAAGCTCTGGCAATGTTTTTTGAGTGAACCAATAAAGGTGCACCGCCCTCAGGACCGTTCATCCAAACGCTCGCATATTTTTTTGCGGATGCGCCTGAACGAATCGGCAAAATGATGAGGTTGAGAATGAACCACCAAATAATTTTAGGGATTTCAACCACGCGAGGATCGGATAAAAATTGTTTGAGGTAAGGCTTTACAGCAGCGGCCGTAGGCGCATCTGGTGTACCTAAATTAATCAATAAAACTGCTGTGCGTTGCGCTTGGCGACTAATGGCCATATAACTTCCTCACTTATTAAAAATGCCGCTACTCAAAGCGCTTGATAGTAATTTTGATGTGATATCCACAATCGGTATCACCCTCTCATAAGCCATGCGTGTTGGCCCAATAACTCCAAGAGTGCCAACAATTCTGCCATCCACACTGTACGGCGCAGTGATCACTGCCATGTCTTCCATGGGCACCAATTCACTCTCACCACCAATGAATACTTGAACACCTTCAGCTCGAGATGAAACATCCAATAACTGAAGCAATTCAGTTTTCTCTTCGAACATACCAAACAATTGTTTCAACTTGACCATGTCAGAAGATAAATCACCAACGTTCAACAAACGTCTTTCTCCGGAGATGATCATATTTGAATCAGGCTTGGCATTTTCTGCTCCAACCTTCATAGCAGCTTCCATCAAGGATGAAATGCCTGAACGTATACCTTCCAACTCTTGACGTAATTTTTCTTTGATCGCTAAAAAACTGAGTCCTGCAAAATGACTGTTCAAATAATTACTGGCTTCGATTAATTCAGATGGGCCGTAATCTCGTTCAGTCAAAATAATTCTGTTTTGCACATCCCCTTCAGGCGTCACCAAAATTAAAAGCACGCGCTTTTCTGAAAGTCTCAAGAACTCAACCTGTTTAAAAACTTCTGAGCGCCTTGGGGTCATGACCACCCCAGCAAAGTTAGATAGGTTTGATAAAACTTGGGCAGCAGCGGCAACCACTCTTTGAGGGGCATCAGCCTGAATCGCATCTTGAGCTTCGTGAGCCAAAACCTCCTCAACTGGCTTCACCGTGAGCATCGTGTCTACAAACAATCGATAACCTTTTGGAGTAGGGATACGACCAGCAGAGGTATGTGGGCTGGCCACAAAACCCATATCCTCTAAATCAGCCATGACATTGCGAATCGTCGCAGCAGATAAGTCCAAGCCTGAAAATTTAGACAAAGCTCTAGAGCCAACGGGCTGGCCGTCGGCAATATAGTGCTCAATCAGGGTTTTTAGTAGGCTTTTTGAACGGTCATCCATCATTTATCAATTGTAGGGCTATTGGGGCTATGGTTTAATCATCAACATGTCAAATCTTAAGACAAAAAGCGCTCAGAGACATTTTAAAAAAATCGCCTTGGTAGGCAAATACCAGGCAGATGGCTTTGCGCACATGCTTTTAAACCTCTCCAACATCCTAAAAAACTTGGGGTGCGAGGTGTTTTTAGAAGCAGAAACAGCTCAAAACACCACGATTACTCAGATTCCGAGTATTGCAGCTAAGGAATTCAAATCAAATATCGACTTGGTGATCGTCTTGGGTGGTGATGGCACCATGCTTGGCATCGCAAGACAAATTGCAGGTCAAGACGTTCCTTTGATTGGTATCAATATGGGCACGCTTGGCTATATGACAGATATTCCTCTTCAAGATGTCGAATTAGTTTTGACCGAAATGCTCAAAGGTCACCACGAAGCCGATAACAGATATCTACTTGAAGCCGAAGTTTTTAGAAACAATCAAGTCATAGGTTCAGGTTTGGCTTTGAATGATGTGGTTGTTAACCGCTCTGGCATCTCAGGCATGCTTGAACTGACCGTTCGCGTGAATGGTCAGTTCATGTACAACCAGCGATCTGATGGATTGATTGTTGCAACACCGACAGGTTCAACTGCTTATGCGATGTCTGCGGGCGGTCCGATTCTTCATCCCTCGGTGGCAGGCATGGTGTTAGCGCCGATTGCGCCCCATGCACTGTCTAATCGCCCGATCGTTTTACCGAGCAACTCATTGATTGAGATTGAGCTGATTGGCGGTAAAGATGTCAGCGTTAACTTTGATATGCAATCATTGACCCAACTTCAAGTGGGCGATCAAATCAAAATCAAGCAATCTCAAAAAACGATCACACTGCTTCACCCAATTGATCACAGCGATTACAGAGCTCTTCGCCAGAAGCTGCACTGGAACGAACATCCATCCTCGTTTTAACCATGTTACGCAGCTTATATATTCGCGACTTTGTGATTGTCGATGAACTAGACATCGACTTAGAAAGTGGCTTCACGGTTCTAACTGGCGAAACTGGTGCGGGTAAATCTATTTTGTTAGATGCCCTCTCTTTGGCCATGGGTGAAAGAGCAGATCCAAGTCAAATCAGAGAAGGCAAAAATCGTGCGGAGATATCTGCGATATTTTCTTTGAAAGAACCGCTTAAAAAAACTATTTCTTCATGGCTAGAATCACAAGACTTCTCATTGGAAGATGATGGTGCAACCATTATTCTTAAAAGAGTCATTGATACATCTGGGCGCAGCAAGGCATTTATCAATGGTGGCACAGCCACACTGAGTCAACTCAAAGAACTTTCAGGCTTCTTAGTAGACATACATGGACAGCACGCACATCAATTACTGCTTAAAACAGGCGCCCAAAGAGATCTTTTAGACAATCAAGCGAACCTTGATGGGCTCGTTGCAGAAGTCAAGCAACTGTATCAAGCATGGCAAACAGCCAAGAAGCAATTAGAGCTTGCAAAGAACGCTGGTGAGAACTTGCAAAAGGAGCAGGAGCGCTTAGCTTGGCAACTCGAAGAGCTTGATGCCCTGGCGCCGCAAGCTGGTGAATGGACCGAGATTGAACAAGATCATGCTCGCTTGGCGAATGCAGCCAAACTGATTGAAGGCTCACAAATTGCGATTCAGGCACTTCAAGATCAAGAAGGCAATGCAGAAGAATTACTCTCTAAAGCATTTAATGAAATCGCGGATTTAGCAAAACTCGATAGCAACCTAGAGGATGCAAAAATTGCTATTGAATCTGCACAGATACAAATCAGTGAAGCAAGTCACAGCCTTAATCGCTATTTACAAAAAATAGATGTCGATCCTGAGCGTTTAGCCACGGTTGAAGAAAGACTAAAAGCACTCCACAGCGCGGCTAAAAAATTCAAAGTAACGCCTGAGGATCTTCCAGGAAAATGGGCAGAGATTCAAGAGCAAGTCACTGCAATCAAAAACTCACAAGACTTGGGCGCTCTCGAACAAAATCTCAGCAAAACTTTGGCAGCCTATTTAAAGAGTGCGAAAAAGCTCAGCCAAGAAAGAAGCGCTGCCGCAAAAACATTAGAACGTTTGGTTACTGCAGCCATGCAAGATTTGGCGATGGCTGGTGGTGTATTTGCAATTCAACTCGAAGCACTTGAGGAAGGCAATGCTCACGGCTTAGAGCAGGTTGAATTCTTAGTGGCTGGTCATCCTGGCGCAACACCCAAGCAACTTGCAAAAGTAGCCTCTGGCGGCGAATTGGCTCGAATCAGTTTGGCCATCAGCGTGATCACTTCCGAAGCAAGTCAAATCCCGACATTGATTTTTGACGAAGTGGATTCTGGTATCGGTGGGGCTGTTGCTGAAACAGTTGGTAAGCGCTTAAAAGAATTGGGGCAAGCACACCAAGTCTTGTGTGTGACTCACTTACCTCAGGTGGCAGCAGAAGGTCATCAACACTGGAAGGTTGCTAAGCAAAGCCAAGATAACGTGACCATCTCAAGTATGCAAATCTTGAGCAGACAAGAGCGAGTCGAAGAAATTGCAAGAATGCTAGGTGGCGCTGAAATCACAGACACCACTCGACGTCATGCCCGAGAATTACTTGGTAAGTAAAACTTTTTCCCAAAGCTGCTTAACGCTAGCCCTTGCTTCAAGTAAAGCTGAATCCATTTGTTCCTGAGACACCCTGGTTTTATCAGCGCCATCCAATCGGATGCGATGCTGATACTCGCGATAAAGACGGTAAGCGTTTGCGGCCTTCAAGGCTTGATCACTGGGAATCAATCCTTCTTCACTGGCCAAGGATAACAAAGCGATATTTCCTAAGTTACCTAAAAGTATTGGATGTCCTTTACTGAAACGTAAAACCAAATATTGCACAATGAATTCAATATCAACCATGCCACCACTGTCATGCTTGATATCGAATAAACCTGAGTCATTAGGATGGCCTTCACTGACTTTTTGCCGCATGTCGAGAATCTCTTGCTTAAGCAAAGTCTCATTTCTATCTTGCGCCAATACCTCAGATCTGATTTTTTCAAACTTCTCACCAATGGCTATATCACCGGCACAAAAACGTGCACGGGTCAAAGCTTGATGCTCCCAGAGCCATGCAGAGTTATCACCCTCTCGCAATTGATAACGTCTGAATGAATCAATGCTGGTCACTAATAATCCTGCCGCACCATTGGGCCTTAAACGAGTGTCGATTTCAAACAGAATGCCGGCTGAAGTTGACGCCGTCAGCCATGCAATCAAGCGTCTTGCAAAT
>JBJOKN010000044.1:0-7507 GCA_046046075.1 Pseudomonadota bacterium | reverse complement strand
GCCCCACCAGCGAGAAGCTAAAACATTGAGGGTTCTAAGACCACTCACTCGGTATACCAATCTAATTTGTAGATGGTCTTGAAGATTTTCTCCAACGCCAGGCAAGTGTTTAACAATTGGAATATTCAAAGACTGTAGTCTTTTTTCATCGCCGATACCTGAGCGCTCAAGAATTTGTACCGAACCAATCGCGCCAGCCGACAAAAGAACTTCTTTTTCTGCAATAGCAATTTGTTGCTGTCCGTCATATAAAAAAGAAATGCCCTCACAACGCGAACCGTTGAACACCAAACGATCAATACTTGCGCCCGTCAAGACTGTCAGATTCTTGCGGTCTCTAACTGGTTTGATAAAAGCTTGGGAAGCATTTAATCGCCAACCATTTTTTTGAGAAACATCAAAATAGGAAGAGCCAAAATTATTTCCGCGGTTAAAGTCGCCAACAGGAGGAATGCCTGCTTGCTTGGCAGCATCCCTAAAAACATCCAATACTTTCCATTTGAGGCGCTGCTTATCAACGCGCCACTCGCCACCAACACCATGAAACTCGGAAGCACCTGAGTGGTAGTCTTCCATTTTTTTGAAGAAAGGCAAAACCTCGCTCCATGACCAAGATGAGTCCCCAGTTTGCTTGGCCCACTGATCATAATCCTCAGCTTGGCCGCGCATATAGATCATTCCATTAATGGATGACGAACCGCCCAATACTTTACCTCGTGGATAGATCAAGCTACGGTCATTCAGGCCTGGCTGAGGCTTGGTTTTAAACATCCAATCCGTTTTAGGATTGTTGATGCAATACAAATAGCCAACCGGTATATGAATCCAAAGATAGTTGTCCCGACTTCCAGCATCAATCAGCAAGACATTATTTTGAGGATCTGATGAAAGCCTATTAGCCAATACACAGCCGGCACTTCCAGCACCAACAATAATGTAATCAAATGTGGCGTGGTTGCTCATCATCAGCCTTTATGCGAGAGATATTCTTTCCAAGCCGTTTGCGCTGCGTCATTTAATCCATCCAAAGGAACTCTCTGGGAAGATTGAATGATCATCATGGCATAGGGTTTTGCTAATGCGGCCGCTTGAGGGCAAAGCTGTAAAGCTTCACCGCGGGATGGTGACTGCTCACGCCAAAAATTAATGGCCGCCTCAAGCTCTTGAATACTAATAAACATGGCGTTTACTTATTTTTTGACAACATTGTTTTGCGACAATTTTTTTGACCACAGCGACATTCGTATTCTTTTTTTAACTTTTTGGTTTGTTTGCCTTCAACAATCAAACCGTAATCGTAGAAAAGCTCTTCGCCAGCAGCAATGTCTTTTTTTGCGTATAAAAACACCCGCGTTGTTTTTCCAAAATCTTCTTCTAGGGCCTCACAATTTGGTTTACAAGAGTGGTTTGCCCACATCGAAGCATTGCCGCCATATTTAGCATCGATGGTTGAACCATCTTCTAAACCAAAATAGAAAGTGTGATTTGGTTGAGATGGATCGTGAGGGTGGCGCTTGATGGCCTCTTTCCAGGAAATCCTCTCACCCGTGTATTCAATGATCTTGGTGCCACGAGGAATGTCGAGCTTTGCAAAAACGCCATTACCGTGAACACCTGACTCCCGAACCGCAACTAATTTATTGCCCGCCAACTTTTTAGACATCAATATTTCTTGCAATCAACGCGTTAGATTCAATGAACGCACGACGCGGCTCAACCTCATCACCCATCAAGGTTGTAAATACTTGGTCTGCAGCAATCGCATCTTCAATTTGAACTCTCAATAACGTTCTAGTATTAGTGTCCATGGTTGTTTCCCAAAGTTGGCCTGGATTCATTTCACCAAGACCCTTATAGCGCTGACGGCTAACGCCTCTTTCAGCCTCTGAAAGCAACCACTCCATTGCTTCGCGGAAATCTTTAACGTGCGCTTCCTTAACTGTTTTATCAGGATCGCCACGTTTCACGATTGCCCCTGAACCCAACACATTTGTTAGCGCTGCAGAAGCCTTAGCCAAGGCTTCATAGTCGGCACCATGAACAAAATCTGAGTCAATCAACGATAACTTTGTGTTGCCGTGTACTTTTCTTGAAAGCAACAGACGATAGCGCTCGGTGCGCTCATCTTTTTGCACAATGATTTGTGGTTTAGAGGCGCGTTCGTGAGAGTTTGCAAAATAAACATTAAGATCTTCTGCAGATTTAGCAGCATCCGCTTCTGTATCTAGATTCAGGCGCACGCCATTAGCAATGGCTCTTAACGCACCTTCGTCCATGGTTCTTGAAAGACGATCAACAATGCTTTGTATGGTTTGGTAGTCTGATGACAACTGAACCAAGCGCTCGTTATCAATCAAAGAACCGTCCGCCAAGGATACGCTGGCGCCCTGAAGAGCAAGATTTAACAAATAAGCATTCAAAGCAACGTCGTCTTTGATGTACTGCTCGTTTTTACCTTGCTTGACTTTATAAAGCGGTGGCTGCGCAATATAAATATGGCCACGTTCGATTAGTTCTGGCATTTGACGATAGAAGAAAGTTAACAACAGAGTTCTGATGTGGCTTCCGTCAACGTCCGCGTCAGTCATGATGATGATGCGGTGATAGCGTAATTTGTCAGCGTTATATTCTTCTTTACCAATGCCGGTACCAAGAGCAGTGATCAAGGTAACAACTTCCTGGCTGCTTAACATTTTGTCAAAGCGGGCCTTTTCAACATTAAGAATCTTTCCCTTTAGCGGCAAAATGGCTTGGAATTTTCTGTCGCGGCCCTGTTTTGCAGAACCGCCCGCTGAGTCACCCTCGACGATAAATAATTCTGAGTTAGCTGGATCTTTTTCTTGGCAGTCGGCAAGCTTTCCAGGCAAGCCAAGTCCATCCAAGAGACCCTTGCGGCGAGTCATGTCACGAGCTTTACGAGCCGCCTCTCTAGCTCTTGCTGCCTCAATAATCTTTGCGCAAATAATTTTGGCATCTTGTGGATTTTCTTGTAAATAATCCGTCAATAAAGTACTGACGATTTCTTCTACTGGGCCACGAACTTCGCTCGATACCAATTTATCTTTTGTTTGGCTAGAAAACTTTGGCTCAGGAACCTTTACCGAAAGAACGCAAGTCAAGCCCTCTCGCATATCATCGCCAGTAACTTCTACTTTGGCTTTTTTCGCCAACTCTTCTTCATCAATATATTTGTTGATAACGCGCGTCATAGCGGCACGCAAACCAGTTAAGTGAGTACCGCCGTCGCGTTGTGGAATATTGTTTGTGAAGCACAAAACCTGTTCATTAAATCCGTCATTCCATTGCATAGCAACTTCAGCAGTGATGGTTCCGCCTAGGTCCGATGGTCTTTCACCTTCGGCATAAAAAATATTGCTATGTAAAACAGTTTTGCTCTTGTTAATGTATTCAACGAAACCCTTTACGCCACCTGAGAAAGCAAAGTTTTCTTCCTTGCCGGATCTCTGATCGATCAAACGAATGTGAACACCATTATTTAGGAACGATAGTTCTCTAATTCGCTTAGAAAGAATTTCATAGTGATATTCAACATTGCCGAAAATTTCTACATCAGCCAAAAAGTGAACTTCTGTTCCACGCTTATCTGTTTCACCAATGACTTTGATTGGTGAGGTCATGCTGCCAGCGTCTTCAACTAATTCACGATTTTGGGCAACGCCTCTTGCAAACTCCATGAAATGAACTTTGCCATCGCGCTTAACTGTTAAGCGTAACCACTTTGAAAGTGCATTCACACAACTCACGCCCACGCCGTGTAGACCGCCAGAAACCTTATAGCTGTTTTGGTCAAACTTGCCGCCCGCATGAAGTTCAGTCATTACAATTTCTGCGGCACTTCTTTTTGGATCGTGTTTGTCGTCGTACTTGATACCAGTTGGTACACCACGACCGTTATCAATGATTGAAATTGAGTTGTCAGTGTGAATTGTTACTGTTATTTCAGAACAATGTCCAGCCAAAGCTTCATCAATTGAGTTATCAAGAACCTCAAAAACTAAATGGTGTAAACCAGTTCCATCAGAGGTATCTCCGATGTACATTCCAGGTCTTTTTCTTACTGCCTCTAATCCTTCTAAAATTTGAATTGAGGATGCGCCATATTGTTCTGGTGTTTTTGCTTCAACAGTCATTGATTATTCTTTTCTAGTAACTCTATTAAATGCGCATTGGCATGACAACGTATTTGAAACCTTCTTGTTCTGGAAGGGTGATCACTGCACTACTATTGGAGTCACCCAAACAAATTTGTATTGATTCATTTTTAAGGTTTGCTAAAACATCTAACAAGTAAGACACATTAAAACCAATATCAATCTTGTCACCACTGTATTCAGTTTCAATATCTTCTTGCGCTTCTTCTTGCTCTGCATTCGTTGATTGAATGGTCAAGCAGTTATCTGAAAGAATGCAACGAACGCCCTTGAACTTATCAGTTGTTAGGATGGCTGCTCTTTGCAAAGAAGCTTGAAGTGCATCACGGTTAACCACTAACTTGTTATTTTGACCTTTTGGGATAACTCTCTGGAAGTCAGGGAACTTACCTTCAACAAGCTTTGATAAAAGTTCTACATCACCAAAGTTAAACTTAACCTGATTGCTGGCCAAAGAAATTACCACTGGGTCTTCTGAGTCTTCCAATAAATGTTGTAACTCAAGAATGGTTTTACGTGGAATGATCACTTCTTGTTTTTGACCATTACCAGACGGCGCTTTATCAAGGTCGACATGACTGTATGCCAAACGATGACCATCTGTTGCAACTGCAATAATTCTTTGTCCTTCTAAAACAAACAACATACCATTCAAATAATAACGAATGTCTTGTTGTGCCATTGCAAAGTGAACTTGGCTGATCAATTGCTTTAATGCTTTTTGAGACATCTCCCAACTAGCAGAAACATCTGCAGATTCAGACATGATTGGAAATTCATTTGCTGCTAATGTTTGGAGTGTGAAGCGACTCTTACCACTTTGTACAACCATCTTGCTATCTTTCAAAGATAGAGTCATTGCACCCTCTGGAAGTGCTCGCAAAATATCGACTAATTTTCTAGCACCAACCGTTGTGCTGACATTCTCTGATCCAACACCAAAATCAGCATGAGTTGTGATTTGAATTTCAATATCTGTTGAAATCAAAGAAACAGATGATCCATTTTTCTTGAATAACAAATTAGCTAGGATTGGCAGCGTGTGACGACGCTCAACAATACCGCTCACAAGTTGTAGTGGCTTTAGCAATTTGTCTCTAGTTGTACTGACCAGTTCCATGGTTCTTATTCCTGTATTTATTTATATGTATATATATTTATAGTAGTAGTTAATAAAGCAACAAAATTCTGTGGATAACTAAAAATTCATTTATTAATCAGTATTTTACCTTCAATAAATACCTGTGGATATGTTTTGTATAAGCTTTGAATAAGATTTAATAACTTTCTTCTTTTGGCTTGGACCGTCTACTTATCCACAAACTATCAACAATCCATTCACATACTTATACCCATACTTATACAGCAATTATCCACAAGGATTTCCACAAGCAAAAATCAATTTTTTAGTGACTGTTCCAACACATGTAATTCATGATTTAGTTGGTTGTCTCTTGATCTTTCCTCGGTTACTTTTCTAACCGCATGCAACACTGTTGTGTGATCCCTGCCACCAAATAATTCACCTATTTCAGGTAGACTTTTTTGGGTTAATTCCTTAGCAATATACATGGCAATTTGCCTTGGTCTAGCAATATTAGCAGGACGCTTTTTTGAGTACATATCAGCCACTTTGATGTTGTAAAAATCAGCGACTGTTTTTTGAATGTTCTCAACAGAAATTTGGCGGTTTTGCACTGAAAGTAGATCCTTAAGGGCCTCTCTGGCTACCTCTATCGTGATCTCTTTTCCATGAAAGCGAACGTAAGCCAAAATTTTTCTTAAGGCCCCTTCTAGCTCACGAACGTTCGAGCGAAGATGTTTGGCAACAAAAAAAGCAACGTCTTCAGTTAGCGGCAAGCCTTCTGCTAAGGCTTTTTTCATCAAAATAGCGACGCGCATCTCAAGTTCTGGCGGCTCAATGGCCACCGTTAAACCTGAATCAAAACGGGAGATCAAGCGATCATCAATACCAGAAATTTCTTTTGGATATGTATCGCTCGTCATGATTACTTGGGACTTGTTAGCGGTAAGCGCCTCAAACGCATAAAAAAACTCTTCTTGCGAGCGAGGTTTTCCTGCGAAAAACTGAATGTCATCAATCAACAGCAAGTCCAAAGAGTGATAGTACTGTTTGAATTTATCAAATGACTTTTGCTGGTAGGCCTTGACCACGTCAGACACATACTGTTCCGCATGAATATATCTGATCTTGGCCTTGGGTTTTTCTTGTAATAAATGATTGCCAATAGCATGAATCAAATGAGTTTTACCTAGCCCTACACCGCCATATAAATACATGGGGTTATAGGATGAGCCGGGGTTGTTAGCAACCTGTATGGCGGCTGCTCGGGCAAGTTGATTGGCTTTACCAGTGACAAAACTATCAAAAGTAAGCCCTGGGTTTAGGCGTGAGCGCCCATCAATGCCAATGCTTGGAAGCTCGCTTGCCTCATCAACGCCTGCGCCGGGAAAGCCAATGGAAGAATTGGCCTGCCCAAGATCTTCGCTTATAAACTCAGACTGCTGTTCATCGGTATTGAGAAGCTTTACTTTTGGGTCCAGCACCCAATCAAGGACAATAGGAGCGCCAAAGTGTGCTTGAGCTAGCTCTATAAACCTTTGATTAAATTGATTTTTTGCCCAATCCAGCTTAAATCTATTGGGCGCAGCCAAAGACAAAGTCAGGTTTTCTTGGTCAAAAGATAGTGGAAAAAGAGGCTTGATCCATGTTTTAAACTGTTGTGGAGAAAGCTCTTTAGAGAAAGAATCTGCTACAAACGCCCAAAATGTCTCAAGGCTTGAATTTGCTATTAACGAGGAATTTGTCAGGGTATTTGTATTCACGAAGCAATTGTAGATGCTGTTAAAAGTTATCCACAAAGGATAAGTCGGTGGATAAGCTGTGGATAACATGTTGATAACATAAAAAAATTAGCAAAAACAACAAGATAAATGACAAAATAAAAAAATACACCGTAAATAGCTATTGACGGTGTTAAGGAAAAAAGCGAGAATCTAAGGTTCGCTAGGAAATAATTATGAAACGTACATATCAACCATCAGTAACCCGTCGTAAACGCACCCACGGTTTTCGTGTTCGCATGAAAACAAAAGGTGGTCGCCATGTTTTGAATGCGCGCCGTGCCAAGGGTCGTAAACGCCTCGCTGTTTAAGCAACAGCAAGAAAAAGATAGAAAAGCGAGCAATCAATTGGCTCGCTCTTTTTCTCTTTCCGATGCCAACTTGATTAGATCAATACTGGCTCAAAAACCAAGCAATACCAAACACCTGGCCATTCACACCCTTGCTGGCGAATCAGGTATTGCATTAAC
>JBJOKN010000043.1:0-7514 GCA_046046075.1 Pseudomonadota bacterium | reverse complement strand
CAGTCTGAGCTCGTCGAAGCCAAGATGCTGAAGAATTAACGACCGAGATTCCATCACCAATGGCAACCTTGTGTCATGGATTGGAAAGTCAAATTCAACGACTGAAACATTACTAAGATCAGACAATAACGCCTTTAATGTTTCACCATAGTTTGATGTGGCCGGGATGACGACAGAGCTATATTTTTTTGCATACTCACGATAAATACCAAGACAAAGAAGATCTTGCTGTCGATGTTGGTTTTGCATTTCCAAGCGACCAATTAGCAGCGATTGCAAAAGCCTTCTCATTGAGTCAATTGCCAAAATCAGAAGGTATGGCGGTGATCTGGACCACGACACCTTGGACCATTCCATCCAATCAAGCACTGAACGTTCATCCTGAGATTGACTATGCTTTGGTTGATACAGCAAGAGGTCTATTGATCCTTGCCAAGGATCGCACTGAAGCCTGCTTAAAAGAATATGAGCTTGAAGGTCAAGTGATTGCCACCTGTAAAGGTCAAGCACTGGCTGGCTTAGAGTTTCACCATCCATTGAGTAAAGCACACGAGGGCTTTGCGCGTCGCTCACCAATTTACTTGGCTGAATACGTGACGATCGATAGTGGCACTGGCATGGTTCACTGTGCACCAGCGTATGGTGAAGAAGACTTTAAATCATGCAAAACACATGGCTTGAAAGATCAAGATATTTTGAACCCAGTGATGGGTGATGGTGTTTATGCATCTTGGCTACCTTTATTTGCAGGACTCAGTATTTGGAAAGCCAACCCACAAATTGTTGAAGCACTTCAGCAAGCAGGCTCACTTCTAAAGTCAGCAAAACTCAAGCACTCTTACATGCATTGCTGGAGACATAAAACACCCGTGGTGTACAGAGCGACCGCACAATGGTTTGCCAGCATGGATAAAAAAGTTGCTTCAGGTAAAAGTCTGCGCGAAACAGCTCTAGAAGGTATTGAAGCAACTGAGTTCTTCCCAGCATGGGGTAAGCAACGCTTGCGCAACATGATTGCTAATCGCCCAGATTGGACTCTCTCAAGACAGCGTCAATGGGGTGTGCCAATGGCATTCTTGATTCACAAAGAAAGTGGCGAACTTCATCCTCGCACACCTGAGTTACTCGAGATCATAGCCAAACGTGTCGAAAAAGAAGGTATCGAAGCATGGCAGTCGATTGATATCAAAGAACTCATTGGCGATGAAGCTGCCATGTATGAAAAGAACAAAGACACTTTGGATGTTTGGTTTGACTCAGGCACGACGCACTGGCACGTAATCCGTGGTTCACATGCAGCCACATTGGCAGATGCTTCTAGAAACAAACCTGAAGATCGCTGGGCTGACTTGTACCTTGAGGGATCAGATCAACACCGTGGCTGGTTCCACTCATCACTTCTCACCGGCGCAATGCTTGATGGCAAACCGCCTTATAAAGCCTTATTGACTCATGGCTTCACGGTCGATGGTCAAGGTAGAAAAATGAGTAAGTCGGTAGGCAACGTGATTGCCCCTCAAGAAGTTGCTGACAAAATGGGCGCTGAAATTATTCGCCTGTGGGTAGCTTCAACAGATTACTCAGGTGAAATGACGATTTCTGATGAGATCCTCAAGCGCGTGGTTGAAAGCTATCGCCGCATTCGGAATACCTTGAGATTCTTATTAGCCAATCTTTCCGATTTTGATATTGAGCAACATCGCATGGAAGCAAGCGATTGGCTAGAGCTTGATCGCTACGCTGTAGCAGTCACCGAAGAAATGCAAAAAGAATTGACGGCTCACTACGATCGTTATGAGTTTCATCCGGCCGTATCAAGACTGATGACCTTCTGTTCAGAAGACATGGGTGGCTTTTACCTAGACATCATCAAGGATCGTTTGTACACCTTAGCTGCCGATGCACCAGCGCGCCGATCTGCTCAAAATGCACTGTTCCACATCACGCAATCATTCTTGCGTTTAAGCGCGCCGTTTTTATCATTCACTGCCGAAGAAGTCTGGGGTATTTTTGCTCACAAGACCAAGAGCAAAGACACGATCTTCACAGAAGAGTTCTATGAACTACCAAAGATCAATGACGCGAGCGCTTTGATCGCCAAGTGGGATCGTATTCGTGCGATGCGCTCAGACATCACCAAAGCGATTGAATTTGAGCGCGAAGCTGGTCATGTTGGCTCATCTTTGCAAGCCGAACTTCAAATTGAAGCACCTTCAGCTGATGCAGCGCTTTTGCAATCTCTTGGCGAAGACCTAAAGTTCATCACCATCACCTCGAGCGTGAATGTGACAGAAAACTCTTCCCTTGAAGAAATCAAAGTGACAGTCAAATCATCAAGTCATCAAAAATGTGGTCGATGCTGGCACTACAGAGATGATGTTGGGCATGACCCAGAGCATCCAACTTTATGCGGTCGCTGCACCAGCAACTTATTTGGTGATGGCGAAAAACGCCACATTGCCTAAGATCATCAAAGGAGAATTATTTGGCACGCTCTAGCAAATCGTCTGGTAACCAGCAAAGCTTCTTACTGTGGATGGGAGCATCTGCACTTATTTTGATCCTTGATCAATTGACCAAGGTGATTGCCAAAACTAATCTGATTGAGGGAATCTCTCAACCGGTGACCAGTTTTTTGAATTGGACCTTGGTTTACAACCCAGGCGCAGCTTTTTCTTTTTTGGCACAAGCAGGCGGTTGGCAGCGCTGGTTCTTTACTGGAATTGGTTTGATTGCTGCGGCCGTCATGATTTGGTTAATTAGAAAAAATACCAGTCAAACTCTCTTTTGCTTGGCTATGAGCTTGGTTTTGAGTGGCGCCATCGGCAATGTGATTGATCGCATCTTGTATGGCGCTGTTGTTGATTTTGTTGACCTTCACTATGCTGGCTGGCACTGGCCCGCCTTCAATATTGCTGATAGCGCAATCACCATGGGTGTGATTCTGTTAATCTTAGATGAAATCAAGCGCGTCAATAAATAACTCAAGGTAAATAGCTCATGAATTCACTTCAAGGCAAACATATCCTTCTGACCATGTCAGGTGGTATTGCTGCGTTTAAAGTGGCTGAGTTAGCTCGCTCCTTGATACAGGAGGGTGCTACTGTACAAGTGATCATGAGTGAAGCTGCGACTAAATTCATGACGCCTGTAACCATGCAAGCACTCACAGGTAATCACGTTTACACCGATCAATGGGACGCACGCATTTCTAACAACATGGCTCATATAGAGCTCTCTAGAAAAGCGGATGTGATTGTGGCTGTACCGGCTAGCGCAGACTTGCTGGCAAAAATTTCGCATGGCTTGGCAAACGACCTTGTCAGCGCCACCTGTTTAGCAAAAGAGTGTCCCTTGATCGTGGTTCCTGCAATGAATAAGCAGATGTGGGAAAACGCAGCTACTCAAAGAAATATGCAACAACTTCAAGCTGATGGCATCACTGTGCTCGGGCCCACGAGTGGCACACAAGCTTGTGGCGAAAATGGCATGGGTCGCATGTTAGAAGCTGCCCAGATCCTTGAAGGCATCATCGCCTTTTTCCAAAAAAAAGTATTAGCGGGTAAAAAGGTATTGATCACCGCTGGCCCAACATATGAGGTCATCGATCCTGTTAGAGGCATTACCAATCGAAGCTCTGGAAAGATGGGCTTTGCTCTGGCAAGAGCTGCTGTAGAGGCTGGTGCAGAGGTTCAATTGATTGCAGGGCCTTGCCACTTGGCAACACCCCTTGAGTTCACTGGAAAGATCAAACGCATCGATGTGGTCAGCGCCAAAGACATGCACGCTGCCGTGATGAATCATCTTGATTGCGATATTTTCTTTGCTGTTGCTGCTGTAGCAGATTGGTCAGTTAAGAATGCATCTGCGCAGAAAATTAAAAAAACTACCCAAACCAGTCCAGCTCTCGAATTTGAATTAAATCCTGACATCTTGGCTGAAGTGGCCAAGCAGTCTTCAGGGAAGAAGCCATACTGTGTTGGGTTTGCAGCCGAGACCAATGATTTAGAAAAGCACGCTCAAGAAAAGCGCATCAAGAAAAACATCCCCATGCTTTTAGGTAATCTTGGTCCAGACACTTTTGGTCTTGATGAGAATCAATTACTGATTGTCGAAGAAAAAGGTATGACTAAAACCAACAAGCTGGACAAAACTGCTTTGTCTCGCGAAATCATCCAACTCGTTTCCACAAAAATTTAAGCAAATAAGCCATGAAAAAACTACAAGTCAAAATTCTTGATGAACGCATGAGAAATAATCTGCCGCAATACGCAACGAGCGGTAGTGCTGGCCTTGATTTAAGAGCTTGCCTAGACGAAGCCATCGTCATCGAACCAGGTCAAACAGTTTTAGTGCCCACTGGTTTATCTATTTTCTTGGATGATCCTGCTTATGCCGCTTTGATCTTGCCAAGATCTGGCCTAGGCCACAAGCATGGCATCGTCTTGGGAAATCTTGTTGGCTTGATTGACTCAGACTACCAGGGACAATTGATGGTGAGCACTTGGAATCGTGGTCAAACTGCTTTCAAGTTAGAACCAATGGAGCGTCTTGCACAGTTGGTGATTGTTCCGGTCGCACAAGTTGAATGGGCTGAAGTGACAGAGTTCAGCGCTAGCGACAGGGGTGCCGGGGGTTTCGGAAGTACTGGCAGAGCTTAATCAAGTCACTTAATCAAGTAATTAACTAAGCCCTGCTTTTACTTAAATTTCTTGAACCTCACGACCTGCAGAAGCCTTCTTAACGGCAGGTCTAACAGGCGCATCAAAATCAAGAATGATCTTCTCATTGGTATCCATGTCTACAACCACATGACCGCCATGAACCAACTTACCAAATAACAATTCATCTGCAAGTGCTTTGCGTACCAAGTCTTGAATGAGTCGCTGCATTGGTCTTGCACCCATCAATGGGTCAAAGCCATGCTTGGCTAAGTAAGCTCTGAGATTCTCCGTGAAACTTGCGTCTACCTTCTTCTCATGCAACTGCTCTTCAAGTTGCATCAAGAACTTATCAACCACTCGCAAAATAATGCTTTCATCCAAAGCCTTGAAGCCCACGATAGCATCTAAACGATTGCGGAACTCTGGCGTGAAGGTGCGCTTGATATCACCCATTTCATCACCGGCTTGACGCACGGTGGTGAATCCAATGGTGGACTTTTGCATGGCTTCAGCACCAGCATTGGTAGTCATGATGATGATCACATTTCTAAAGTCAGCTTTGCGACCATTGTTATCGGTCAATGTGCCATGATCCATCACCTGCAAAAGGATATTGAAAATATCTGGATGAGCTTTTTCAATCTCATCAAGCAAGAGCACGCAGTGAGGCTTCTTATTGACTGCTTCAGTCAATAAACCACCTTGGTCAAAGCCAACATATCCTGGAGGAGCTCCAATCATGCGACTCACCGCATGACGCTCCATGTATTCAGACATATCGAAACGAATCAATTCAATGCCCATGATGAAGGCCAACTGCTTGGCCACCTCTGTCTTACCCACACCTGTTGGGCCAGAGAATAAGAATGAACCGATTGGCTTGTCATCTTTACCCAAACCAGCTCTGGACATTTTGATGGCTGATGCCAAAGCTTCAATGGCAGGATCTTGACCAAATACAACGCTCTTCAAATCACGATCAAGGGTTTGCAACTTGCTGCGATCATCCACCGACACTGATTGTGGCGGTATACGAGCAATCTTCGCCACAATGTCTTCAACCTCTTGGCGACCAATTGTTTTCTTTTGCTTTGATTTTGGCAAGATGCGTTGCGCAGCTCCGGCCTCATCAATCACATCGATTGCCTTGTCTGGTAGGTGTCTGTCATTGATATAACGCGCAGACAACTCTGCAGCGGCTGTCAAAGCTGCTTGAGCATACTTAACACCATGATGCTCTTCGAACTTTGATTTAAGACCACGCAAAATTTGAACCGTTTGATCAACCGTTGGCTCCAAAACATCGACCTTCTGGAAACGTCGTGAAAGCGCTGCATCTTTTTCAAAGATACCGCGGTATTCATTAAAGGTGGTAGCACCAATACATTTCATTTGGCCACTTGATAAAGCTGGCTTTAATAAATTACTTGCATCCAATGTTCCGCCAGATGCTGCACCAGCACCAATCAATGTATGAATTTCATCGATGAACAAAATAGCATCTGGATTGTCTTTGAGGTTCTTCAAAACACCCTTGAGGCGCTGCTCAAAGTCACCGCGATACTTTGTACCAGCCAATAAGGCACCCATATCTAATGAATACACTGTGGCTTTAGCTAATACTTCTGGCACATCATTCTGCGTGATTCTCCAAGCCAAGCCCTCAGCAATCGCCGTCTTACCAACACCAGCCTCACCAACCAATAAAGGATTGTTTTTTCTGCGGCGGCATAAAACCTGAATCACTCTCTCAACTTCGCCCTCACGGCCGATCAAAGGATCAATGCGTCCTTGCTTAGCCATCACATTAAGGTTTTGTGTGTACTGCTCAAGTGGACTATCTTTACCAGCCGCACCAGACTCTTCACCTTCAGCGCTTGGCTCGCTGGCTTTAGGAGCATCAACCTGATCTTTTCTAATACCGTGGCTGATGTAGTTAACGATATCAAGGCGAGTCACGCCTTGTTGTTGGAGATAGTAAACAGCGTGTGAATCTTTTTCGCCAAATATGGCAACCAAGACATTCGCGCCTGTTACCTCTTTTTTTCCATTAGACGTTGATTGAACGTGCATGATGGCACGTTGAATCACTCTTTGAAAACCCAAAGTCGGCTGCGTGTCTACTTCATCTGATCCAGGCACGATTGGCGTGTTGTCATTGATAAAGTTTTTTAAATTACTTTTCAAATCATCAATATTGACAGCACAAGCCTTCAATACATCTGCAGCTGTGGCGTTGTCGAGTAGGCCACACAGTAAATGTTCAACAGTGATGAATTCATGTCTTGACGCTCTAGCGTCCACAAATGCCATATGTAAGGTAACTTCTAATTCTTGAGCAATCATGCTTCCTCCATAGTGCACTGCAATGGGTGCCCAGACTCTCGGGCTCTATCTACAACTTGTTGAACTTTGGTTAAAGCGACATCTTTAGTATATACACCACAAACCCCTTTTCCTTCTAGGTGTACTTGCAACATGATGCGGGTAGCGCGCTCTTGATCATGATGAAAATATTCTTGAATCACCATGACCACAAATTCCATCGGCGTAAAGTCATCATTCAATAAAACAACTCGGTACATCTTCGGTGGTTGAACACGCTCAGATTGGCGATCCATCACCGTGGTGTGATCCTCCTGAAAAGCAGGAAAATCTATGGGGTTAGCTGTTTTAGGTTTTCGACTCATATGCCCTATTCTAAACATAAGTTTCAAATTGAGGGAAAGCCCTATTTTTGATATTTATTCAAATAAAAATTTATATTAAATCTAGGCATTTATTGAAGTTTTCTTTTGATGAATCTCATTAAAGTATGATGAATACATTGAAAAAATTTTCAGGATTCTC
>JBJOKN010000042.1:0-7519 GCA_046046075.1 Pseudomonadota bacterium | reverse complement strand
TGCAGCTGAAATCATTAAATGTAATTTTTTCATTATTTATCTCCCGCGACTTAGCGCTTCAATCCTGGTGTATTAATCACGCCATCTTTGGCTTTTGCGCCCATGTATACAGATAAAGCAATGGTCACGTCTGATGTGTAAATTGGCTCAGGGAAACGCTGTTGACGGTAGCAGTCATTCAAACGACGCTGCATGGTCCAGAAGTTTCCGCTAGATACGCGATACGCTGGCCAGTAACCAAAACCTAAAGCAGCACCTTTTTGCTCAGTGATATTTGGCAAGTCTTGTAAACGAATACGCTTACCATCTTCAGCATGGCAAGATGCACAAGAGAAGTCCATTGGACCACCCTGGAAGAAGAAAGCCTTCTCACCCATGGCGTACATTTCTTTCTCTTTTGGATGCTTCACAGGCACATTGATTTTCATACCCTTTGATGCAGTCACGACATAAGCAACCACTGCTTCAACATCTTTGCGCTTACCTTTTTCAAAGCCAGCGTTGATGATTTCTTTGGCATCGTAACCTTGTAGTCTTTCCATACAAGTGATGATGCGTGACTCTAAATCTTGCACTTTATTAGTATCTTTAAAGTAGCGTGGTAATTGAGCTGAGGCACCTTTCACAACACCTGGACCTAAGCCAAGATCACATTTTTGCAAACTGACATTCTTAGGACCCATTGGTTTTGACCAAATGTCTTCACCAGCTGCTTCATACAATTCAGCTGGATTGCCATCAGCAATCATTTCACGGTATTTCGCAATATCATCAGTCGCATTTTGAGCCATGGCAAGACCTGCCACCATGCTTAAAGAGACTAATAAAGCACTATTCATAGCTTTTTTCATTACCTGCTCCTCTTATTGACAAAAACCCGTCAATTTTGCAATTGACGGGTTTCTTATTTTTTTTATTAGCTGATTTTTGCTTTGTCTGTGCGGTTGTCGTTCTTGTTATCTACCCAAGAAACAGTCACCTCATCACCCTTAGCGCCACCTTTGAACTTGAAGTTCAAGAATGGGTCTTTTGATACAGCTGGACCAAACTCACCTTGGAACACTTGCTTACCTTTGCAAGTAGCTGTGACCGTTGTGATGAAGTGAGCTGGAATAGTTTTTCCAGATGAATCTTTACGTTGACCTGTTTCCATGTCGTGCTTCATCAACACTTTAACGTCAACAATACCGCCAGTCTCTTGGGCGCGTACGCGCATTGGATCTGCCATTTTTATTTCCTTTCAGTACAAATATGATTAGTTAAATGAATTGTGTGTGGGGGAATTAACCGCCGCAACCACCCAAAGTCACCTTAACTTCTTTAGTCGATACAAACCACTTGCCATCAGCCTTCACCAAAGCGTGAACGTTTGATGTTTGACCCATCTTCACACGTGAAGCCACAAACGGCTCTGTGTCAGGAGTCATGATGAATTGAGCAGCCAATGCACTTGGGTTTTTCTCAACCAAAATAGCGATTTGTTGCGTTTTTGGCATTGTTGTTGTGACACCTACTGGCACAACAGCACCGTTTTCAGCAATATCAGGAGCGTTGATCGTGATCGCACCAGACTTATCTGCTGATGAACCACCTAGTGCCTTAAGCACATCATCCAATGTTTTACCTTCAAAAGCAGCCTTGTTCCATGATGCAGCTTCTGCTTGAGAAATGAGGCCAGTTGCAGCCATCAAACCGATTACCGCTGTCAATCGCAGTGCTTCACGACGTTTTTGGTTCATACGAACTCCTTCTTAAAAAACTAACTATCAAAAATTACAATTTCTACCTAGGTAATCTTACCTGTTTATTTACCAGTAAGCATCCATTTTACGAGCACATCAATATCACCATCAGAGACGTGGGCATGAGGCGGCATAGGTATTGATCCCCAAACACCAGCTCCCCCAACCTTCACTTTTGTATGCATTTTCTTGATGGCATCAGCTTGACCCTTGTACTTGGCAGCCACCTCAGAAATCGCTGGGCCGATGGCACGGCTAGCAGGCGCATGGCAAGTAGCACAGTTGTGCTTCTTGAACAGGCCTTCAGGCGTGATAGATTCAGCAGCAGTCATACTCACAGCCATCAAACCCTTACCTGGCAATTTATTCAACGGCGGCTTGGTTGTATCAACACCACGGAATGGACCATAGGGTCTATTTTGCAGTGCAAGATTTTCGTGAGCATTACGAGCGTAATCAGGTAATGTAGATCCAATAGTTATATGCTTAGTGCAATTAGTCATACATGCCGTTGCATTAACGTCAGGCTTACCACCTTCATTCCACATACCGTGAGCTTTGGTCATACCATTGCGGTTAGGCATTAGCTTTTGTACCTCAGCGATGTTTTTATCACTCAATGTGAAATCTTCAGGAACGATTTCAGCCATAGCCAAGATATAACCCAAAACAGCATAGGTATCATCCGGCGTCAAAGTTCTTGGCGCATTCCATGGCATAGCACGGTAGATGTAATCCCAAAGTGTTGAAACAGTCGCAACCTTCATCAAAGTTGTGCGCTGCGGTTGTTTATCGCTCAATAATGAAGCCACACGACCAGTTTTGATGTCTTCTTTGGTTGTTCCACCAACGATCGGCGTGAACACTTCATTAGACTCACCAAAAGTACCGTGACAAGAGGCACAACGACCATCCCAAATTTCTTGACCACGCAAAGTGTTACCTGAACCTGGAGGTAAACCTTTGAAGTCCGGACGAACATCGATGTCCCAGGCTGCCACCTCAGCTTTGGTCGCTTCACGACCAATACCGGTGTACTTAGACTGAGCAATACCCTCGGCACTGAGACCTAGAGCCAAACCTGCCAATACCAAAGTTTTAGTTAAATTAGCCAACTTGAACATTGCTCAACTCCCCGTTCGTATCAAGCTTCCATGCTTGGATTGCATTGTTGTGATAAATGGAACGTGTACCACGTACTTCTCTTAGTTGTTTGATCATTGGCTGAACATAGCCAGTTTCATCTGTTGCACGTGACATCAAGATGCCTGGAGAGCCATCCCAAACCCAGTCAAGGTTAAAGCGTGTGATCGCTTTAGAAAGAACCGGAGTATCAAGACGAGCTCTGCGCCAGTTATTACCACCATCAACAGATACGTCCACATGTTTGATCTTGCCTCGACCAGACCATGCCATACCGCTGATGTTGTAGAAACCTTTATCTAACAATTGCTGACCACCAGATGGTGTGGTGATCACAGACTTACATTCTTGAATGGTGGTGTATTGACGGTGTAAACCATTTGGCATCAAGTCAATGTAGTGAACAGCTTCGTCTTTTGTCGCGTAAGGCATGTCACCCACTTCAATACGACGCAACCATTTCACTGAGCTAACCCCTTGAACACCAGGAACCAACAAGCGCAATGGGTAGCCATTCTCAGGGCGCAACATTTCACCGTTCATGCCCCACACAACCAACACGTCTTTAAGAGCTGCATCCATCGGAATAGTTCTGGTCATACCTGAACCATCACCGCCTTCAGCCAAGATGTATTTACCCTTCTTTAGATCAGCGCCGCACATATCGAGCAACACTGAAAGAGGTACACCTGTGAATTCGCAGCAAGACAACATACCGTGGGTGTACTGCACGCTTGGCACAGCCACATTACCCCACTCTAGACCTGTATTCGCACCACACTCAATGAAGTGAATACGTGAAACTGTTGGTAAACGCATCAAGTCATCCATGGTGAAAACTTTTTGCTGCTTAACCAAACCATTCACCATCAAGCGATGTTGTGCAGGATCGATGTCATACCAACCTTGATGATGACGCTCGAAGTGCAAACCGTTCGGTGTGATGATGCCAAAAAAACCTTGTAATGGAGCAAACGCTACGGATGCAGCAGACACACGAGTCAAGCCAGGAGATTCACGACGTTGCAGTGCCGCTTCCCATTGGGATGGCATACCGTATGGGCGCGCAGCAACAGGCTGACCCAAAGTTGTTTGCCATGGTTGCTTTTCTAAAATGGCCTTATCACCATCGGCAGCAATTGCAGAACCTGCTGCAGTTGCACCCAATGCTGTAACAAAACTTTTACGTAAAAAACCGCGGCGCGTTTCATTCAAACCATGCTCATAAACTTCATCAGCAAATTCCTGAGTCACGAAGTTTTCTGGCGCACGACGAAGCCTGCCGATTGGCGTTGTTTTATTCTTAACTGTCACTAGGACCCCCCAAGATTCATGCTAAACAAAATACAAACAGATTGTTGTTGAATATCTTTTCAACTAAGTTGTGTCATTATTCACTTTTATAGATTGTTTTGGAATATGCAAATAATGAAAGTGTTGTAATTTTTTTCAAAATCAAGGGTATTCACTAGCAAAAAATTGCTGACACTTATTGCATCTATCTAACTGTTATTTACTTCTCACAAACACTTATTTTTTATACCTAACTATGACGATTGATACGCAAGCACTGATGCTGACTCTGAAGCTTGCATTCTTTACTTTGCTTTTTTTAATTCCATTTGGAATATGGCTTGCATATCGTTTAGCGAACATGCAAAAAGGTAAGTCATTATTAGAAGCTGCTCTTGCATTGCCTTTGGTCTTACCTCCTACCGTGTTGGGCTATTACTTGCTGGTGAGCTTTACCAACGTTACTCTTTTTAATCAGCCACTGACCTTCACATTCACCGGCCTGGTGATTGCCTCGATCATTTTTAATTTACCTTTTGCAGTTCAACCAATTCAACGTGCGTTCGAAGCAATCCCACAAGATATTCGAGAAGCAGCCCAATGCAGTGGTTTAAATCCATGGCAAGCATTTAAGTTAATTGAACTACCACTGGCTTGGCGTGGCATCGTGAGTGCTGCTGTGATCACCTTCGCACACACCTTGGGAGAGTTCGGCGTGATCCTGATGATCGGCGGATCAATCCCCGGAGAAACAAAAACAATCGCTATTTCAATTTATGACAGTGTGCAAAACATGGATCATGCAAGCGCCAGTGGCATGTCATTACTTCTGTTAATCATTTCATTGCTAGCCATCACTTGGAGCTATCAATTAACTGCCAAGAAGCGAGCTGTGTGATGCTAAAAGTTCAACTACAACGTAGCACTGGCTTTCCCATGCAGATTGATTTTGAATGCGCTCCAGGAGAACTGCACATTCTGGTTGGTCCATCAGGCAGCGGTAAAACCACAACCTTGCGCAGCATTGCTGGACTATCAGATATATCAGGCCATATCCAATGCAAGGATGAGGTTTGGTTAGACAGTGCTAAAAAATTATTTGTACCAACCCATCGACGTTCGATTGGTTTTTTATTTCAGAACTACGCCCTCTTTCCTCACCTCACTGTTTTAGAGAATGTGTCTATTCCATTAATTGGTCGCAAGCAATCTTCTCGTGATGAAGCCATGCGGTGGTTAGAGCGTTTACGCATTGCTGATTTAGCCAATCGCTTTCCGCACCAGATTTCGGGTGGCCAACAACAGCGCGTCGCCTTGGCGCGAGCATTGGCAAGAGATCCTCACGCCCTATTATTGGATGAGCCATTTTCAGCAGTTGATGCACCCACACGCCAAAATCTTTATGAGGCACTTTCTGAGCTTCGCCAAGCTGTTTCATTGCCAATCATTCTTGTGACACATGACTTGAATGAAGCGATTCGTTTGGGTGATCAGATCACGGTGATTGATCATGGCAAGAGTTTGCAAACTTCAGACCCTCACCATCTGATTGATAAGCCTCGGAATGCTCGCGTGGCCGAATTGGTGGGCAGCCCTAATTTATTTGAAGGTCTTTATGAACACGGTCGTTTGTCTTGGGGTAAGCATGGCTTAAGCTTATCGGTCAAAGACAAAGGCAAGATCAAAAAGCCAACCGAAGTGGCCTGGGTCATTCCAAGTCATAGCATTGAAATCATTGATTCTGATGAGCAAGCCAACAGTTACAAACTTAATCTAATTGACTGCCAAGTCTCAAGAGTCCGACAATTAGGTCAGATTGCTGTGGTGTATTGGAAAGTCAAAGATTGTGATGACCACATCATTTGGCAAGCATCATCAAGCGAGATTAGAAGATTGGGTATCGAAGTGGGTGCACAGAAAAAGATTTATTTAGATCCTGAGCAAATCCACATCATGCCCATCAAGTTTCACCTGAAAAATACATAAGCGAGGTTGTATGACCAGTCATGACCGCAGACGTGCTCTCAAACTTTCTTTAGGCGCTGTGGGGCTCTTAACTTTGCCTCAGCTCACAGAATTCGCCAGAGCTGCAGAAGACTTTATTCGCGGACCGCGCATCAAAGATCACCCTATCAAACAGCTCAGCAAACATGTTTGGATGATTTACTCTCCAGATGGTTTTCCAACACCTGAAAACCAAGGCATGATGGCCAATATCACCTTTGTTGAAACCGCCAAGGGCATCGTGGTGATTGACACAGGTGCATCAGTGCAGATTGGTGAGATGGCCATCAGGATGATGAAGACCTTCACCAAGAAGCCTGTGATAGCCCTTTTTAACTCTCACTATCACGGTGATCACTTCTTGGGGAATCAGGCTTTCGTTGAAGCTTATGGCCCAATGCCAATTTATGCTCACCCTTACAGCATGAAAGAAATCAAAGGCGTTGAGGGTAATGCTTGGAAGAATCTAATGGAGCGCTGGACCAATCAAGCAACAGTAGGAACCAAGGTGATTCCACCCACCCATGTGGCAAATCATGGTGATCTTTTCAAGTATGGCGATGTCACCATCAAGATTCATCACTATGGCGTTGCACACACGCCGGGTGATATTTGCATGGAAATTGTTGAAGACAAAGTCACGCATGTTGGCGATGTTGCCATGGATGATCGTATTGCAAATATGGATGATGGTTCATATGTTGGCACCTTCAAAACATACAAGGCCTTGACTCAGGCTGCCGGTGCACAACTCTGGATCCCAGGGCATGGCAATGCTAAAAAAGAATTACTCGCCGAGTACGGTGAATTCATGTCAGGCATTTATGAAACTTGCGTCAAGGCTGTTCAAGACGGACTTGACCCAAGCTCTGCAAAAAATCTTGTTCTCAAAGATCCACGTGTGATGAAGTACGCCAAACGCACCAAAGGCTTTGATGGCAATATTGGCAAATACACAAGCCTTGCCTACCTAGAAGCAGAAAAGGAAGCTTTTTAAGCTTCCTTTTTTGTTTTTGTTTTTTTAAGTCTATTTTTACTTGATGACTTATTTTCCTAAACCTGGCAATAAGTCATTTTTAATGTCTTCGATATTTTCAAGACCAACCGCAATCCTCACCAAGCTATCGGTGATGCCTGCTGCCGCACGCGCCTCTGGTGTGACACGCACATGAGTGGTCGTGGCAGGATGGGTGATAGTTGTTCTGGTGTCACCCAAGTTTGCTGTGATCGATAAAATCTTGGTCCCATCAATCACTTTCCAAGCAGCTTCTTTGCCGCCCTTGAGCACAAATGACAAAATAGGTCCGCCCATTCTTTGTTGCTTCTTGGCTAATTCA